>NZ_FOEB01000011.1:0-276 GCF_900110515.1 Methylobacterium sp. ap11
TAGCCGGGGCTTATTCCTCCGGTACCGTCATTATCGTCCCGGAGAAAAGAGCTTTACAACCCTAAGGCCGTCATCACTCACGCGGCATGGCTGGATCAGGGTTGCCCCCATTGTCCAATATTCCCCACTGCTGCCTCCCGTAGGAGTCTGGGCCGTGTCTCAGTCCCAGTGTGGCTGATCATCCTCTCAGACCAGCTACTGATCGTCGCCTTGGTGAGCCATAACCTCACCAACTAGCTAATCAGACGCGGGCCGATCCTTCGGCAGTAAACCTTT
>NZ_FOEB01000011.1:766-82634 GCF_900110515.1 Methylobacterium sp. ap11
ATCGTGTGAGCACCGAAACGTCGGACCAGCATCATCCTACTCACGACCAGACCCGAAGATCCGATCCGCAGGGACGACGCCGTCCACGCTTCTCTTTCTCATATGAACTTGTCAAAGAGCGCGCCGGGCGAACCCGGCATCCATCGGCGAAAACAGGACCGGCACCTGACCAAGGTCAGGCTCACCGGCCCGGACTGTCTCGAAGATGGCTCAGCGCCCGGGCCGCTGTCGCGGCCGGCGCCGATGGATGGTCGTATAGGCCCGGGGTTTCGGCCCGTCAACCGGTTTTATGAAGCTCCGGCGACAGGAATGCCCGTCCCGGCCCCCTCCCCTGCCGTCACGCGGGGTCGGACGGCGCGCAGAGCCAGAGGCGCATCGTGTCGAAGGTCCGGGTGGCGGAGGCCACGATGGCCTCGGCCCCGGCCGTCCCGGCCTCCTCGGCGAGGCGCAGGCGAAACGCCTTCCACATCGCGCCGGTGTCGCGGCCGTGGCCGCGGTAGTAGCGGCAGCCGTCCTCGCCGGTCAGGCCGAGCTGCTGGGTGACGTGCCGGGCGATGACCTGGCCGCCGAGCGTCGAGCCTTCGAGGACGTAGAGGCTGCCGAAGGCCTCCGCCCGGTCGCGGGGCGGCACCGCGGCGGGACGCGGCAGCGCCCGGATCGCCGCGTCGTCGAGCCCGAGATGACGCAGGTCCGCGCTGAGGCGATCGAGGCGGCGGCGCGGGCCGAAGAAGGCGTCGTCCGCCAGAACCTCGGCGAGTGCCGGCTCCCAGGCGGCGTGGAAACCCCAGAAGCGGGCGAGCAGGCCGCGATAGCCCTCGCGGGTCGAGACGCGGGTCTCCCAGGCGAGGTCGCGCTCGATCGCCTCGTGCGCCTCCCGGGTCTCGGCACGCAGGCGCGCGAGGATGTCGTCGCCCCCGGAATCGATCACGCCGTGACCGTGAAACAGGCGCCGGGACGGTTCTCGACCTCGAGCCGGGCATTGATCTGGTCCAGCATCGCCCGGACCAGCTTCATGCCGAGGCCGGTCCCGCGGGCCGGCGCGTCGGACCAGCCGGCCGGCAGGCCCTGGCCCTCGTCGCAGACCGAGAGGCGGATGCGCCCCTCCGTCTCGCCGGCGACGCTGACGGCGACACGCCCACCGGCCTCGGCGTAGGCGTACTTGAAGGCGTTGGTGATGAGTTCGGTGGCGATCAGCGAGAGCGCCACCGCCTTGCGGTAGGGCACCATCAGGCCGGGCTCTGCGTCGAGGTCGACCGCGTGCCCCTTGCCGGCCATGCCGGCGAGGTCGGCGCAGAGGTTCTCGATCGTCTGGCCGAGATCGACCTCCTCGACGCTCTCGGCCTGATAGAGGCTGTCGTGGACCCGCGCCACGCTCATCACGCGCGCCGCGGTCTCGGCGAAGGCCGCCTGCGAGGCCGGATCGGTCACCTGGCGGCGCTGCATCTGCAGGAAGGCCGAGACGATCTGGAGCGAGTTCTTGACCCGGTGGTCGATCTCTCGGGTCAGCAGGTCCTTCTGGGCCAGCAGGCGCTCCTTGTCGGCCAAGAGCCCGGTCAGCTCGGTGATCTTGCGCTGCTGGCGCAGCACCACGCCCTCGACCGCTTGGGCGAGCGCCTCGGCGATGGCGACCTGCCAGGGGGCGAACGGCTCCGAGATGCCGCGGCGCTCCTCGACCCAGCGCTCGAACGAGCGTCGCGGCAGCACCGCCACCGGCCCGCTGCCGGCGAGCACCGGCTTGCGCGGATCGCCGCCCCAGGTGACCGTGCTCGGCATCTCGGGCCGGAACCACAGGAGCAGGTGGCGCCGCTCCGGATCGACGAAGACCGCGAGCAGGCCGCTGGCGCAGGCCGCGAAGGGCGCGCTCGGTGGATGGGCGGCCGGGAACTCGGCGGTGGCGTAGCTGGCCCGGTCCGCCGGCAGGGTCTCGCGCAGCCAGCCCGCGATCGCCCGGATCGCGTCGGCCGGCGGGGTCTCGCCGAGGGAGCGCACGGAATCGTGCGAGACCGTCGCGGCACCCCGGGCCCCGAACAGGTCGAGGACGGTGTGGGCCTGCTCGGTGAGCGCGCTCACGAAATCGTCGGAACGGGCGAGCTCCCGGACGAGATCGCTCTCGAGGGCGAGGTGGGCCTGCTGCTCCTGCCAGAGGCGCCGGCTCTCGAGTTCGTAGACCCGCATCGCGAAGGCATCGGCCAGCACAGTGGCGGCGGCGCGGGTCTCGGGCGCGACGTAGTGCGGCCGGCGGTGATGGCCGATCATCAGCCCCCAGAGCCGCCCCTCGACCAGGATCGAGACCGACATCGAGCCGTTCACCCCGAGGTTGCGCTGGTACTCGAGATGGATCGGCGACAGGCTGCGCGACTGCGCGAAGGTGAGGTCGACCGGCGCGTTGGCGGTCGCGGGCGTCGCGACCAGCGGCACCGGAACGTAGTCGCGATCGATGACGAAGCGGCTTTTCGAGCGGGTGTAGAGCGCGCGCGCCTGAGCGGGGATGTCGGAGGCGGGGAAATGCAGGCCGAGCAGGCTCCGGCTCCAGTCCGGGTCCTTGTCCTCGGCGATCGCAGCCCCGTTCCAGTCGGAATCGAAGCGGTAGACGAGAACGCAGTCGAAGCCGGTGAGCGCGCGGGTTTCCCGCGCGGCCACCTGGGCCGCGCCCTCGAGCGAATCGGCGCCGCGCAGCCGGCCGATCGCGAGCTCCATGTCGAGCTGGCTGGCGCTGCGGAAATCGTCCGGATGGGCCGGGGCCAGCTCCAGCTCGACCACGATGCGCTCGCCGTTGCGGTGGGCCACCGCCTCGACCGGCAGGCCGGCGGCGAGGACGACCCGTTCGCGCACGGTGCGGCCGGGATCGATCCCCTCCCCCTGCAGGGACGCGCGGATGCGCCCGGCGAGGCCGGCGCCCAGCACCGCCTCGAGGGGCAGGCCGAGGGGATCGCGGTCGAGCGCGTCGCAGACGTTGGCGCTGCAGGCGACCACCGCGAGGCTGTCGACCTCGGCGGCGATCAGCACCGCGTGGGGCTGGATCGCCCCGGGGATGTGGATCGGCTCGCGCTCGCACAGGCTCGGATCGACCGGCTCGGCCCGCACGCGCTGGCTCACCGCCGCCTGCACCGCGTCGCGCCGGTGCCCGGCCTCGAGGGCCTCCAGCGGCTCGGTGATGATCCAGTAGCGGTCGGGCGCCGCCGCGTCGCGCAGGGTGATGCGCACCTGCATCGGCTTGGGGTCGAAGCCGAAGACGAACGAGAAGCTGTCATCGAGCCGTCCCCGGCGCAACCCCTCGCGGAAGCGGCCGTAGAAATGCGGCAGGTGGGTGCAGGGGGCAACGTCGGTGAAGAAGTTGCGTCCGATCACTCGCTCGGGTTGCCGGCCCGAGAAAAGGCTCTCGGCGCGGTTGTAGAGATGGATGACGCCCCGGCCGTCGACCTGGATCACGCCCTGCTGAAGCGCGTCGAGGCCGTGCGGCGCAAGCGCGTCGAGGTCGATCGCCGGAGACATCGTCTGATCGGGCAAGGTCACGGGTATTCCAGGGAGGCGAAGGCCCGAAACGGGCGCGCGTCCAGCGACGGGCCGCTCATCTTATCGGGTTCTGGGGCTGAACGAAACCGCAACGGAGTATCGTCCCCGCCGACGACGCGTCACCGCGTGCCGCCGGTCCGCGCGGCCACCGCCTTGACTGCGGTCTGCAGCCCCTCCTCCAGGGTCGGGTGGTAGAACGGCCGGTCGAGGAAGGTCGCGGCGGTCCAGCCCTCCTGCACCGCCACCGCCATCAGGTGGGCGAGGTGCTCGACGCCCGGTCCGATCATCGCGGCACCGATGAGCCGCCCGTCCGGTTCGGCATAGACCCTGATCATCCCGTCGGCCCGGTCCATCGCCCGCGCGCGGCCCTGGTCGGCGAAGGACGTCTCGCCGACGACCCAGTCGCGGGCGGCTTCCGCGTCGAAGGGACGGCCGATCGCGGCGATCTGCGGATGGGTGAAGACGAGGCTGAAGGCCGGCCAGGGCGACGGTGCCTCGACCTGGGGGAAGCGCGCGGCGTTGCCGCCGGCGATCCAGCCCTGGCGCTGGGCCTCGTGCAGCACCGGCCGCTCGTGGTTGGCGTCGCCCGCGATGAAGATCGGCAGGGTGCCGCATTGCAGGGTGCGCGGGTTGAAGTCCGGCAGGCCGTCCTCCTCGTGGTCGTCGAGGCCGGCCGCCGCGAGGTCGAGGTCGGAGAGGTTCGGCGGGCGCCCGGCGGCGGCGAGAACCCGCGCGAAGGTCCCCTCGCCCCGCTCGCCCGTGGCGAGGCGCCAGGTCAGCCGCACGCCCTCGCCCTCGCCCTCGGCGGTCGCGGTCTCGACGGTGGCGCCGAGGCGCAGGTCGATCTCGGCGCCGAGGAGCGCGGCGGCGCACGCCGCGACCTCGGGGTCGCGGATACCGCCGACGGCCTCCGCGGGGTCGAGGAGGGTGACGCGCACGCCAAGGCGGGTCATCGCCTGGGCGAGTTCGAGCCCGACGGCGCCGGCCCCCAGCACCGCGAGGGAATCGGGCAGCGTCTCGATCTCGAACAGGGTGTCGGTGGTGAGCACTCGGTCGGCGACCGGCCGCAGCGGCTCGGGCAGGCTCGGGCTCGATCCGGTGGCGATCACCACGGCGCCCGGGACGATCCGGGTGTGGTCGTCGACCACGAGCGTCGCCGGGTCGGAGAAGCGCGCGGTGCCGGAGATCCGTTGTTCGGCCGGGATGCGATCGAGCCCGCCGAGGACCGAGGCGACGAAATCGTCGCGCAGGTCCCGCACCCGCCGCATCACGGCGGCACCGTCGATCCGGACCTCACCGACCCCGACGCCGAAGACACCCGCGTGGCGCGCGTCGTGGGCGGCGCGCGCCGCCTCGATCAGGAGCTTCGAGGGCATGCAGCCGACCCGGGCGCAGGTGGTGCCGCCGGGGCCGCGCTCGATCACGACCGCGCGGGCGCCGGCCTTCGCCGCCGCGTCGTAGGCCGCGAGCCCGGCCGTGCCGGCCCCGATGACGGCCACGTCGCAGGTCAGTTCACGCATCTGTCTTCCCCTCGGGCCGCACGGCGCGGCGGAGCGGCGACGGCGCTTGTTGGCCCCCGGGCAACTTGGATCGTGGACGATTCGTTCCCGCGCGTCGGGTCGTCCCGGGCATCAGGCCGGCGATGCACCGCCCTCGGCGAGGAGCCGGCCGACGAAGCCGGACAGGCCGACCTGGCGCTCGCGGCGCAGGTGCTCGGCGGCCAGGATCGACTCGAGGGTCTTGAACGAGCGGTCGAGGTCGTCGTTGACCAGCACGTAGTCGTATTCCGACCAGCGTTCGATCTCGGTGCGGGCGTTGAGCAGGCGGCGCTCGATCGTCTCGGCGGAATCCTCGGCCCGGCGCTCCAGGCGGCGGCGCAGCTCGGCCATGCTGGGGGGCAGGATGAAGACGGTGACGACGTCGTCGCGCAGCTTGCCCCGCACCTGGCGGGTGCCCTGGTAGTCGATGTCGAAGATCATGTCGCGGCCGGCGGCCAGCGCCTTCTCCACCGGGCTGCGCGGCGTGCCGTAATAGTTGCCGTGGACCTCGGCCCATTCGAGCAGGTCGTCGCGCTCGCGCAGGTGCTCGAAGGCGTCCCGGTCGATGAAGCGGTAGTGCTGGCCGTCGATCTCGGACGGGCGGCGCGCCCGGGTGGTGACCGAGACCGAGAGCTCGAGGCCCCATTCGGGCCGCTGCGCCAGCGCCCGGGTCAGGGTGGTCTTGCCCGCCCCCGAGGGCGAGGACAGGATCAGCACCAGGCCCCGGCGCGCCACCGGTGCGTTCAGGAGTTCGGAGCCCATAGTCGCCACCATCGCGTTCCATCATCCTCGTCGGCGGCGCGGGCGGGCGCGGGGCCGTGCCCCGCCGCGCATCCGGCTCTTCCGTCAGATCCCTTCCAATGCCGCCGGCCCGGCGGGCGCGCAACCGGGGAGATGCGGGCCGGGCGGGGACAAGTGCCCCTACTCGATGTTCTGCACCTGCTCGCGGAACTGCTCGACCACCGCCTTGAGGTCGAGGCCGATGCGCGAGAGCGCGACGTCGTTGGCCTTGGCGCAGAGGGTGTTCGATTCGCGCCCGAGCTCCTGGGCCAGGAAGTCGAGCCGCCGGCCGACGGCACCCCCAGCCGCCAGCAATTCGCGGGCGGCGGCGAGGTGGGCGCGCAGGCGGTCGATCTCCTCGCGCACGTCGGCGCGGGTGGCGAGCAGCACCGCCTCCTGGTGCAGGCGCGCCGGATCGAAGGTCGCGACATCCATCAGGGCGGCGACCTGGGCGGCGAGGCGGGCCTTCACGGCCTCGGGCCGGCGGGCCGGGCAGGCCTCCGCCGCCTCGACGAGATCGGCCATGGCGGCGAGCTGGCCGCCGACGATCTCCGCGAGCGCCCGTCCCTCGGCGCGCCGCCCCTCGGCCAGGGCCTCGACGAGCCGCAGGGCGGCCGCCGCGAGGTCGCGCCGCAGGGCCTCCTCGTCGTCGCCCGTCTCCTCCTCGACCTCGACGACGCCGCGCACCCCCATCAGCCCGTCGACGGAGGGAAGCGTGATGCCGAGCGGCATCGGCACCCGGGTCACCGCCTCGGCCAGCGAGGCGAGCAGGGCCTCGTTGATGCGTACCCGCGGCGCGGCCTCGGTCCGCGACAGGGTCAGGGTGAGGTGGCAGGTGCCGCGCCCGAGACGCTTCTGCACTAGGGTGCGGGCCTCCTCGCCGACGGAATCGAGGCCCGTCGGCACCCGGACCCGGACCTCGAGGCCGCGGCCGTTGACGCTCTTGAGCTCCCAGGCCCAGTGCGTGGGCCCGGTGGTTCCGGCCTCGCGGGCGAAGCCCGTCATGCTGGCGATGGTCATCGTGTGCGGCGCTCAGGGGTTGCGCAGGACCGGGACGGTCTTGGGCGAGTTCAGGTCGAACGTCTTGTTGCGCAGGGGATCGCGGGCCGTCCCCTCCGAGGCGTCGAAGGCGCGCGAGCGGGCGGACGTGCTCGCCTCGCCGCCGTCATAGGCGAGCGGGGCGCCCGGCAGGGCGGTGCGCGGCGGCAGGGCGGCGCCGGCGGCCGCCGGGTCGGCCTGCGCCGGCGGCTCGACCTTGTCGACGCCGATCGTCGTGCCGGGATCGGCGGCGGCCTTGGCCTTCTCGACCTGGCGCCAGCGGGCGACGTTGCGGTTGTGGGCCTCCAGGGTCTCGGCGAAGACGTGGCCGCCGGTGCCGTCGGCGACGAAGAACAGCTCCTTGGTGCGCGAGGGGTTGGCCACCGCCTCCAGCGCCGCGCGGCCCGGATTGGCGATCGGCCCCGGCGGCAGGCCCTCGATCGCGTAGGTGTTGTAGGGCGTCACCCGGTCGATCTCGGAGCGCAGGATGCCGCGCCCGAGGGTGCCGCGGCCGCCGACCAGGCCGTACACGATGGTGGGATCCGATTGCAGCCGCATCCGCTTCTGCAGCCGGTTGACGAAGACCCCGGCGACGCGGGGCCGCTCGTCGGCCCGGCCGGTCTCCTTCTCGACGATGGAGGCCAGCGTGACCATCTCCTGGGGCGTGCGCACCGGCACGTCGGGCGAGCGGCGGGCCCAGATCTGGTTCAGCACCTCGCGCTGCTTGGTGCGCATCAGGTTGAGGATCTTCTGGCGGGAATCGCCGCGCTCGAACTTGTAGGTATCGGGCAGGAGCGAGCCCTCCGGCGGGGTCTCGTTGATGTCGCCGGTCAGCACGTCGTTGTCGTTGAGGCGGGCGACGATCTGCTCGCTCGTCAGGCCCTCCGGGAAGGTGATGGCGTGCTGGACCGGCCGGCCCTGCACCAGCACGTCGACCACGTCGTCGATGCTGGCATGGGCCTTGAAGTTGTACTCGCCGGCCTTCAGCGCCGCCTTGCGGCCGAAGCGGGCGGTGAGCTCGAACAGCATCGGGTGGCCGATCACGCCCTCGCGCTGGAGCAGTTCCGCCATCTCGCCGACGCTGGAACGGGGCACCACCACGACCTTGTCGGCGGGCAGCGGGCCGGCCTCGTTGGTCTGCCGCTCCAGGACCACGATGCCCAGGATGGCGCCGAGGCCGAGGATGACGAACAGGGTCAGGAGGCCGCTCACCGCCGAGAGCAGGCCGCCGCGCTCGCGCACCGGCTTCTCGGGCGGGGGTGGGGCGGCGGTGGGCTTGATGGCCTCGCTCGGGCTGCGCGGAGTGAGCCGGTTCGGCTGGCTGACCGGCTCCGGCACGCTCGGCGCCGGGTCCTGCGTCTTCGATCTGCGAAACATGGCGGTCCTGTCGTGGCGCGTCCGGGAAGCGGCCGGTGGACGCGCGTGCCGGCCCGATGGGGCGGAAATCGACCGAGACCCTAGCAACTTTTATGGCGAAATGGAGCCGCGCGCGCATCGCCGGCCACAGACGACAAAGCCCCTCCGCAGGAGCGAGAGGGGCTTTTCGAAACAGACGAGCAGGAGCCGGACGATTCGCCCGGCCGAAAAACTCAGACCCGGCGCAGGATCAGCGAGGCGTTGGTGCCGCCGAATCCGAAGGAGTTCGACAGGGCGATGTCGACCTTTCGCTTCTGCGCCTTGTGCGGCACGAGGTCGATCGCGGTCTCGACCGAGGGGTTGTCGAGGTTGAGGGTCGGCGGCACCACCCCGTCGCGGATCGCGAGCACGGAGAAGATCGCCTCGATCGCGCCGGCGGCACCGAGCAGGTGGCCGGTGGCGGACTTGGTCGAGGACATCGCCACGTCGGTGGCGTTGCCGAGCAGGCGCTCGACCGCCTTCAGCTCGAGCTCGTCGCCGAGCGGCGTCGAGGTGCCGTGGGCGTTGATGTAGTCGATCTCGGACGGGGCGATGCCGGCGCGCTTCACCGCCGCGGTCATGCAGCGGAAGGCGCCGTCGCCGTCCGGCGAGGGCGAGGTGATGTGGTAGGCGTCGCCCGAGAGGCCGTATCCGACGACCTCGGCGTAGATCTTGGCGCCGCGGGCCTTGGCGTGCTCGTATTCCTCGAGCACCACCACGCCGGCGCCCTCGCCCATCACGAACCCGTCGCGGTCGCGGTCGTAGGGGCGCGAGGCGCGCTGCGGCTCGTCGTTGAATCCGGTGGAGAGCGCCCGGCAGGCGGCGAAGCCCGCGAGCGAGAGCCGGTTGATCGGCGATTCGGCGCCGCCGGCCAGCATCACGTCGGCGTCGCCCAGCGCCACGAGGCGCGCGGCGTCGCCGATGGCGTGGGCGCCGGTGGAGCAGGCCGTCACCACGGCGTGGTTCGGGCCCTTGAGGCCGTGGGCGATCGAGACCTGGCCGGAGGCCAGGTTGATGATCCGGCCGGGAATGAAGAACGGCGAGATCCGCCGCGGGCCCTTCTCGAACAGCGTCACCGAGGCATCGTAGATGCCGCCGATGCCGCCGATGCCGGAGCCGATGAGGACGCCGGTGGCGCACTGATCCTCTTGGGAGGTCGGGTGCCAGTCGGCGTCGTCGAGCGCCTGGCCGGCCGCCGCCATCGCGTAGACGATGAAGGGGTCGACCTTGCGCTGCTCCTTGGCTTCCATCCACTTGTCGGGATTGAACGTGCCGTCGCTGCCGTCGCCCAGCGGGATCGAGCAGGCGATCTTGCACGCCAGATCCGAGACGTCGAAGGCCTCGACGCGGGCGGCACCGCTTTGCCCCTCGATGAGGCGGCTCCACGTGACGTCGACGCTGCTTCCCAGCGGCGACACCATTCCGAGGCCCGTGACGACGACTCGACGCATCGCGTTATCCCGACCCGATCCCATGACGGAAGCGTTCTACCTGTGAATGGAGGACGCGGCGATCAGCCGGCGTTCTTCTCGAGGAACTTGATCGCGTCGCCGACCGTCTGGATCGTCTCGGCGGCGTCGTCCGGGATCTCGACGTTGAACTCTTCCTCGAACGCCATCACCAGCTCGACGGTGTCGAGGCTGTCGGCGCCCAGATCGTCGATGAAGTTCGCGTTCGGGGTCACCTTCTCGGGCTCGACGCCCAGGTGATCGACGACGATCTTCTTCACCCGGTCCGCGATATCGCTCATCGTGTAGGTCCTTAAGTTACTGCTCGTGGAATTGTTCGGAGCCGCCGCGTGCGGGCGGAGCCCCGGGGAGAGTTCGTCATGCGGCCGGCGCACCGGTCGCGCGTGTCGTGGAAAAGCCGCGGACGGCCGGTCCGTCAATCCCCTTGCACGGCCGGCGGGTGCTTAACACAGGGATTCCGCCCTGGCGAGGCCCGCTTCAGCTCCGGTTAAGGAACCGTACCCCGCCGACGGAATGGTGCCCTTGCCCTGGGGACAACCCGCCATCCGCGCCCGGGTCAGTACATCGCCATGCCGCCGTTGACGTGCAGCGTCTGGCCGGTGACGTAGGCCGCCTCGTCGGAGGCGAGGTAGACCGCCGCGGCCGCGATCTCGGCGCCCTCGCCGAGGCGCCCCATCGGCACCGTGGCGAGGATGCCCTCGCGCTGCTTGTCGTTCAGCACGTCGGTCATCGGCGAAGTGATGAAGCCCGGCGCGATGCAGTTGACGGTGATCTTGCGGCTCGCCACCTCGGCCGCCAGCGCCTTGGTCAGGCCGACGAGGCCGGCCTTGGCGGCGGCGTAGTTGCCCTGGCCGGCATTGCCGGTCGCGCCCACCACCGAGCCGATGTTGACGATGCGGCCGTGGCGGCGCTTCATCATGCCCTTCACCGCCGCCCGCGACAGCCGGAACGCCGCCGTCAGGTTCACGGCGATCACGCTGTCCCACTCCTCGTCCTTCATGCGCAGGAAGAGGTTGTCGCGGGTGATGCCGGCGTTGTTGACCAGGACGTCGAGGCCGCCCAGCGCGGCTTCGGCCGCCGGCACCAGGGCCTCGACCGCCGCGGTGTCGGAGAGGTTGGCCTCCAGCACGTGGACGCGCTCGCCGAGCTCGCCCGCCAGCGCCTCCAGGGCCTCGCGCCGCGTGCCCGAGATCGCCACGTGGGCGCCCTGGGCGTGCAGGGAGCGGGCGATGGCGCCGCCGAGGCCGCCGGTGGCGCCGGTGACGAGGGCCTTGCGGCCGCTGAGGTCGAACATGGATGGTGTCTTTCTCAGAGCGTGAAGGCCGCGACCTCGGCCGAGGTACCGACCGGCGTGGCCGACGTCCCCGCCGCGATGCGCTTGACGAGGCCCGACAGCACCTTGCCGGTGCCGATCTCGTAGAAGGCGTCGACGCCGGCAGCGGCCATGGCCGCCACGCATTCGCGCCAGCGCACCGTGCCGGTGACCTGCTCGACCAGGGCCGAGCGGATCGCCGCCGGCTCGCCGATCGGAGCGGCGAGCACGTTGGCCATCACCGGCACCCTGGCGGGGCACAGGTCGACGCGGGCGAGCGCCTCGCGCATCGCCTCGGCGGCCGGCGCCATCAGGCTGCAATGGAAGGGGGCGGAGACGTTGAGCATCACCGCGCGCTTGGCGCCGCGGCCCTGCGCCAGGGCGACCGCCCGCTCGACCGCGGCGCGGTGGCCCGACACCACGACCTGGCCGGCGCCGTTGTCGTTGGCGACGTCGCAGACCTCGCCGTCACGGGCCTCCGCGGCGACCTCGGCCGCCGCCTCGACGTCGAGGCCGAGAAGCGCCGCCATGGCGCCCGAGCCCACCGGCACCGCCTTCTGCATCGCCTCGCCGCGCAGGCGCAGCAGGCGGGCCGCGTCGGCGAGCGACAGGCTGCCGGCGGCGGCGAGCGCGCTGTACTCGCCGAGCGAATGGCCGGCCACGTAGGCGACGTCCCGGGCGAGATCGAGGCCGCGTTCGGCCTCCAGCACCCGCAGCACCGCGATGCTGGCGGCCATCAGGGCCGGCTGGGCGTTGGCAGTGAGGGTCAGCTCCTCGGCCGGGCCCTCGAACATCAGGCGCGAGAGGTTCTGCCCCAGGGCCTCGTCGACCTCGGCGAAGACCGCGCGGGCGGCGGCGTGATCCTGGGCGAGGGCCGAGCCCATGCCGACGGCCTGGCTGCCCTGGCCCGGAAAGATGAAGGCGCGCGACACGTGCGGGTGTTTCCTGCCCTGGGTTCGTGAGTCGATGCGGCTGCGGGACGCAGCGATTGGGCGGCGCCAGTCGCAGAGCCTTCGGCGCTAGTCAAGCGTGGCCGGACGGTAAAAATGCGTCGTCCGACGCGGGAGAATCCAGTCGGCGGAACGTCGTCGCCTCGGCGATCCTCTACGGAGGGCGAGCCGTTCGGCAAGAAGAAGTGCCGCGGGTTTCCCCCTTCCCCCCTCTGCGGGGAAGGGTTGCTCGCGGATGCGAGGCGGGAGAGGGGTCGACGCTTCCGGAGGGGTCGCGACCTCGGTGACCGGCTCCCTCTATACCGATGTCGCGCTGCCCCTCTCGGCGGGACTGCGTCCCGCTGCGCCTACTCCGTAGGCCACACTCCCCCGCGGAGGGGGAGGGTTACCCGCGCCGTGCACTTTACCCGGCTGCCCTGCAAAGCCTCACATCCTCCGGGCTGCCGACGCTTGTTGCAAAACGGCATCTCGTGTAGGGAGGCCGCTACTCCGAGATTTTCGTTTGACCAAGGAAGGGGTCGCGCATGGCTCGCGTCACCGTTGAGGACTGCATCGACAAGGTCGAGAACCGCTTCGAGCTGGTTCTGCTCGCCGGCCACCGGGCTCGCCTGCTCTCCTCCGGCGCCCCCCTCACCATCGACCGCGACCGCGACAAGAACCCGGTCGTGGCCCTGCGTGAGATCGCCGACGAGACCATCACGCCGGACGACCTCAAGGAGCAGTTGATCCACTCGCTGCAGAAATACGTCGAGGTCGACGAGCCGGAGGCCGAGACCGTGCCACTGCTCTCCAGCTCGCCGGCCGCCGCTGCGGTGGCACCGCAGGGCTCCGGCGACGGCGACGACATCCAGTTCGACAAGATGAGCGAAGAGGACCTGCTGCGCGGCCTCGAGAACCTCGCGCCCCCGACCGAGACGGAGGAGGAAGGCGACTGAGCCTTCCGTCGGGACCCGGAGGAGGAAGGCGACCGAGCCTTCCGTCGGGACCAAGAGCAGGAAGGCGACCGAGCCTTCCCTCAGGACCCCCACGACCCGAACCCGGCCGAGAGGCCGGGTTTTTTCGTGACCTTTTTGACCGATCCCGGGCGGAAGCGCCGCCGCCGCGACGTTTAGGGGCTGGCGCGGCCGCACGTTCGGCTCGATATTCCCATCCGGACCTCCACCAGCGTCGTCGGCGTTCAGCGCAACCGGCTTCAGATCCGGCACGCCGCGACGCCTCCGCCGGCCGCGTGCCGTCGGCTCTCGCGCGCCTGAAGGAGACCAACGGCGGATGATGCGCCAGTACGAGCTCGTCGAGCGGGTCAAGGCCTACAACCCCGGCGCCGACGAGGGGCTGCTGAACCGGGCCTACGTCTACGCGATGCGGGCGCACGGCACGCAGAAGCGCGCCTCCGGGGATCCGTTCTTCGCCCACCCGCTCGAGGTGGCGGCCATCCTCACCGACCTGCGGCTCGACGACGCCACCATCGTGGCGGCGGTGCTGCACGACACGGTCGAGGACACCGCCGCCACCCTCGACGAGATCAACCGGGTGTTCACCCCGGAGATCGGCCGGCTCGTCGACGGGCTCACCAAGATCAAGCGCCTGGATCTGGTCTCGAAGCGCGCCGCGCAGGGCGAGAACTTCCGCAAGCTCCTGCTCGCCATCGCGGTCGACGTCCGGGTGCTGCTGGTCAAGCTCGCCGACCGGCTGCACAACATGCGCACCCTGCAGCACATGCCGGCGGAGAAGCGCGCCCGCATCGCGCAGGAGACCCTCGACATCTACGCGCCGCTGGCCAGCCGCATGGGCATGCAGGAGCTGCGCGAGGAGCTGGAGGACCTCTCCTTCGTCAACCTGAAGCCCGACGTCTACGCGACGATCAGCAAGCGCCTCTCCGACCTCTCGGCCAAGTCCGAGCGCCTCGTCGAGAGCATCGAGCGCGACCTCGTCGCCAAGCTCGCGAATGCCGGCATTACCGCCACCGTCAAGGGACGGCAGAAGCGCCCCTACTCGATCTGGAGCAAGATGGAGCGCAAGTCGGTCGCGTTCGAGCAGCTGTCCGACATCTTCGGCTTCCGGGTCATCGTCGACACGGTCGACACCTGCTACCGGGCGCTCGGCGTCGTCCACACCACCTGGCCGATGGTGCCCGGCCGCTACAAGGACTACATCTCGACCCCGAAGCAGAACGACTACCGGTCGATCCACACCACCGTGATCGGGCCGAAGAGCCAGCGCGTCGAGCTCCAGATCCGCACCACCGAGATGGACGAGATCGGCGAGTACGGCATCGCCGCGCACGCCCTCTACAAGGACGGCGCGCCGCATCTCGCCACCGAGAGCGGCGCGTACCAATGGCTGCGCCGCACCATCGAACTGCTCGCCGAGGGCGACAGCCCCGAAGAATTCCTGGAGCATACCAAGCTCGAGCTGTTTCAGGACCAGGTCTTCTGCTTCACCCCGAAGGGCCGGCTGATCGCGCTCCCCCGGGGCGCCACCCCGATCGACTTCGCGTACGCGGTCCATACCGACGTCGGCAACACCGCGGTGGGGGCCAAGATCAACGGCCGCATCGCGCCGCTCCTCACCGAACTGCAGAACGGCGACGAGGTCGAGATCGCCCGGGCCGACGGGCAGATCCCGCCGGCGGCGTGGGAATCCCTCGTCGTCACCGGCAAGGCCCGCGCCGCCATCCGGCGCGCCACCCGCTCGGCGGTGCGCCGGCAATATGCGGGTCTCGGCCGGCAGATCCTCGACCGCGCCTTCGAGCGCGCCGGCAAGAACTTTTCCGACGAGAAGCTGCGGGGCGCCCTGCCCCGGCTCGCCCGCCAATCGACCGAGGACGTGTTCGCGGCGGTCGGCCGGGGCGAGATGTTCTCCGGCGACGTCGTGAAGGCGGTCTATCCCGACTACAAGGACGAGCGCCGCGCCGCGAGCCAGCCCGCCCCGGGCGGTCCGCGGCCGCACGTCAGCGGCGCCGGCCGCCTGTCCCTCGACAAGGACCAGACGGTGCGGCTCACCTGGCCGGGCAAGGACGCGAACGGCAAGGACGTGAACGGCAAGCAGGCCGCCCCCGGCGGCGAGGCCTCGGAGGACGGCGCGATCCCGATCCGCGGCCTCGACAGCGACCTCCTGGTGCGCTTCGCCCCCGACGGCGGCGCCGTGCCGGGCGACCGGATCGTCGGCATCCTCACCCCCGGCGAGGGCGTGACGATCTACCCGATCCAGTCGCCGGCGCTCGCCGCCTTCGACAACGAGCCGGACCGCTGGCTCGACGTGCGCTGGGACGTGGACGGCGCCTCCAACCAGCGCTTCCCGGCGCGGCTGGCCCTGCAATCGATCAACGAGCCCGGCAGCTTCGCCCAGATCGCCCAGGTGATCGCCGACCACGACGGCAACATCGACAACATCTCGATGAAGCGGCGCAGCCAGGACTTCACCGACGTCACGATCGACCTCGCGGTGTGGGACCTGAAGCACCTCAACGCCATCGTGTCGGAGCTGCGCGCCAAGCGGGTGGTGAGCCGGGTCGACCGGGTGAACGGGTGAGGCGGGCGGACGGGCAGGATTGCACCGGGGCCGGCGGGCTGCCACAAGCCCCGGCTCAGTGCTCCCCCGCCGACCACTGAAGGCTCTCATGACCTCCGACGACGTCCTCGCCGAATTCCGCTCCGCCGGCGCCCTGCTGGAGGGCCATTTCGTGCTCTCCTCGGGGCTGCACAGCGCGGTGTTCCTGCAGAAGATGGCGATCTTCACCGATCCGGTGCGCACCGCCCGGGTCTGCAGCGCCCTCGCCGAGCGGATCACGGCCCGGTACGGGAAGGTCGACTACGTCGTCTCGCCGGCGATCGGCGGCATCGTGCCGGGCTACGAGACCGCGCGGGCGCTCGGCGCCAAGGCGATCTTCGTCGAGCGCGACCCCGGCAAGCCCTTCGCCCTGCGCCGCGGCTTCCAGATCCCGAAGGGCGCCCGGGCGGTGATGGTCGAGGACATCGTCACCACCGGCCTGTCCTCGCGCGAGTGCCTGGCCGCCCTGACGCAGGAGCCCGGCGAGGTGGTGGGCGCCGCCTGCCTGATCGACCGCTCGGGCGGCAAGGCCGATCTCGGCATGCCGCTCGTCGCCCTCGTCACCCTCGACATCCCGAACTACCCGGCCGACCAGCTGCCGCCCGAGCTCGCCGCGATCCCCGCGGTGAAGCCCGGCAGCCGCGCCCTGCCGGTCGGCTAGAACCGGGTCGTCCCCGCTGCGCCGCCGCATCCTCGCTTGACAGGCGCGGCGGCGCGTCCTTAGCTGGCCGGATTGCGGCCGCTGCCCGGTGTGCGGCACCCATGCGGTTTGTCCCTGCCCTCAATACTCCGGGGGCAGTGCATTGCTCGTAGCGGCTTTACTCGCAAGTCATTCTTTTCGTGCGGCCGTACCGCACTTTTCAAGGACACCCGATGCCCAATCCGTCCCGGAGCGCCCTGTTCATCGACGGCGCCAACATCTACGCGACCACCAAGGCCCTCGGCTTCGACATCGATTATCGCAAGCTGCTGGCCGACTTCAAGGCGCGCGAGAACCTGGTGCGCGCGTTCTACTACACCGCCCTGGTCGAGGACCAGGAGTATTCCTCGATCCGCCCGCTGATCGACTGGCTCGACTACAACGGCTACCGCGTCGTCACGAAGCCCGTGAAGGAGTTCACCGACTCCACCGGCCGGCGCAAGATCAAGGGCAACATGGACATCGAGCTGACGATCGATGCCATGGAGCTCAGCCCCCACATCGACCACATGGTGCTGTTCTCCGGCGACGGCGACTTCCGGCCGCTGGTGGCGGCGATGCAGCGCCGCGGCGTGCGGGTGACCGTGGTCTCGACGGTGCAGACCCAGCCGCCGATGGTCGCCGACGAGTTGCGCCGCCAGGCCGACGACTTCGTCGACATCGTGCAGCTGATCCCCCGCATCGGCCGCGAGCAGGGCGAGCGCCCGGCCCGGCCGGCGCGCGCCATCGGCACGGACGGCCCGCGGGACTACGCGCCCCGGGACCCCGCTCCCCGCCCGAGCGTCAACCTCGAGAACCGCTACGGCATCCGCCAGAGCGACGAGGACGACGCAGAGGATTGATACCCCGTCCGGGCCGGCCCTCAGCCGCCGGCCCGGGCCAGCCTCTCCAGGCCGTGCCGTGTCTCGACCGGCGCGGCCCAGCCGAGCGCCGCGAGGCCCGCCGCCCGCGCCGCCAGGGAGCCGACCAGCCGCTCGCGCAGTTCGCTCCGCCCGGTCAGGGCCAGAGCGGCGCCCAGCAGGCCTTCCGGCACCGGCACGAGGCCCGGCCGGCGGCCGAGGCCGGCCCGCAGGGCCTTGATCATCTCCGGCACGCTCACCGGCTCGGGTTCGGCGACGATCAGCGGCCGGCGCAGGGGATCGGGCGCCCGCAGGACCGCATCGACGGCGTCGGCCAGCGACTCGACCGAGACCAGGGAGCGCCGCCCGGACAGCCCACCGAGGGGGAGCGGGTAGGGCGCGCGGGCGAGCCGCAGCAGCGCCGCCATGTTGCCCTTCTGGCCCGGACCGTAGACCAGCACCGGGCGCAGGGCGGCGTAATCGATATCGATGCCGGCGAGCGCCTCCTCGGCGGCGAGCTTCGAGCGGCCGTAGGGATCGGTCGGGGCCGGCGCGTCGGCCTCGGTGAGGACGCGGTCCGCCGAGGGCCCGGACTGGGCCCGGATCGAGGACAGGAACACGAAGCGGCGCACCCGGGCGCGGGCGGCGGCCTGGGCGAGGCCCCGCGTCGCCTCGGTGTTGAAGGTCCGGTAATCGTCCTCCGGCGCCCCCGACATCGCGTGGGCGAGGCCGGCCGAGTGCACCACCGCGTCGGCGCCGGAGAGCGCCGCCGCCATGTTCTGCGGCCGGGCGAGATCGCCCACCACCGCGCCGCTGATCCCCGGCGGCAGGTCCACGGGCCGGCGCAGCAGCACCCGCACCCGGTAGCCCCGGGCGGCGAGCGCCGTCAGGAGGTGGCGGCCGATGAAGCCGGTCGAGCCGGTCAGGGCGACGAGGGGAGCGGTCATGCGGGGTTCGTCCGGGTGGCGGGCAGGGCGAAGAGCCGGAGCAGGGCGGCGACGAGACCGCCGCCGAGGGCGAGGCCGACCAGGGACACCGTCCAGCCCGGCGCCGCCAGGGTGAGGCCGGCCAGCAGCGCCAGGGCGAGGTTGAGCCCGAACACCGCGCCGACCACGAACGGCACCGGCCGGCCGTTCGTGGTGGCCCGCTGGTAGAAGTGGCTGCGATGGGCCTGCCAGACCGGCTCGCCGGCGAGCGCCCGGCGCCCGAGGGTCAGGGTCGCGTCGGCCAGGTAGTAGAGCGGCAGGAGGATCGCGGCGGCGAGCCCCCCCTCCCCGGCGAGCCGGTAGAGCAGCCAGGCGACGAGGAGGCCGATCGGCAGAGAGCCGACATCGCCGAGGAAGAGTTTCGCCACCGGCCGGTTGAACGGCGCGAAGCCCAGGAGCCCCCCCAGCAGGGCGGCGGCCGCCACGGTCGCCTCGACCGGCAGGTGGCCGGCGAGGCCGAAGGCCGTGAGGGCGCCGAGGAGCGGCACCATCTCGGCCACCGTCATCCAGTCGAGCCCGTCCATGAAGTTGACGAGGTTCACGAACCACAGCCCGGCGAGTACCGCGATCGCGTATTCGAGCCAGGACGGCAGGACCGGGACGAGCGGCGCGCCGCCGGAGGCCGAGAGCACCAGCACGACGGCGGCGGCCTGGAGCGGCAGGCGCAACCCCGCCGAGAGCGGCCGGATGTCGTCGACCGCGCCGATCGCCGCGAGCGCCAGCGTGCCGGCGGCGAGCGCCGCGATCTCGGGGCCCACCGCGCCGGACAGCCCGAGCAGCACCGCGAGCGCCGCCGCGACGACCGCGATGCCGCCGCCCTGCGGTGTCGGCACCCGGTGGCTCGACCGGGCATTCGGCCGCGCCAGGGCGTAGCGCAGGAGGAGCGGGCGCAGGACGACGATCAGGCCGGCCGACAGGACGGCGGCGAGCGGGATGGCGACGAGGACGGCGACCAGGGGGGAGAGCAGCATGCGGCGGGGCGTGACTCGACGAGGGCGGGCCGCGAACGGCGGTCCCACCCCTACCCCACCGGCACGGACGCAACCAGGGCGGAGGCCTCGGGTCGGCCTACCGGCCGAGACTGGCCTACCGGCCGAGGCTGGCCTGCCGGCCGGGCCGGCCCTCAGGCCGGCGAGGCCAGGGGCTTGCCCGCCTCGACGATGTAGGTGCTGACGAGGCGCACGGGGCGCTCGCCGCTCTTCGCGCCGCCATGGGGCACGCCCGGCGCCACCTGGAACCCGTCGCCGGCCTTGAGCACGCGGGTCGGCTGGCCCTCGATCGGCAGCTCGATCTCGCCCTCGACGACGTAGCCCGACTCGATTCCCGGATGGGTGTGGCGGCCGACCAGGATGCCGGGCTCGATCTCGACCTCGGCGGTGATGGTGACGTAGCCGGGCATCGGTCCCTCGGTCCGGCCGAGGATCTTGCGCTTCACCCCCGGCGTGGCGGCGGGCGGCGCGGTCTGCGCCTCCGCGTCGGTGGCGAGGAACCCGGTCAGGCTGCAGATGGCGCAGGAAGCCAGCCCGGCGAAGCCGCGGCGCGTCAGCATGGTCTCACTCCCTCGGGCCGCGCTCTTGGCAGGCCGGCGCGGTTCTTTCAGCTTGCCCGTCCCTCCGCGACAGTCAAGGCGCGGCGATCGACCCGCCATCCGGGCCGTCGGGATTTGGGCTCGACTTGAAGAGGGCCGGCAGGGTGGATCGGAAACCGAGGGGCCGCACGGGGCCGCCGGGCGTCCTGCGGCGTCAGCGCTCGAGGGACTTGAGGTAGCGGATCAGGTCGTCCGCCTGGTCGGGGTCGAACCGGAACTCGGGCATGCCCGGATGGCCGGTGCGGATGCCCTCGGCGAGGGACTCGGCCAGCTCCTCCACGGGATAGCGGGCGTGGAGGTCGCGGAAGGGCGGGGCCGCTCGCATCGGGCTCGGGCCGGCCCGCCCGACGGCGTGGCAGCGGGCGCAATGCGCCCGGGCGAGCGCCGCGCCCTGGACCTCGCGCCGGTCCCGGCCCACCGCGGGCCCCGCGGCCAGGAGAGCGGCCAGGAGAGCGGCCAGCGCCGGGGCGATGATCGTCGCGATGGACCGGCGCGCGCCCATCAATGGCTCGCCAGGCAGCAGATCGGGGCGGTGCGCAGGATGTCGCGCGTGGCGCCGCCGAAGGCCCATTCGCGCAGGCGCGAATGGCCGTAGGCGCCCATCACGATCAGGTCGGCCTCCTCGCGGGCGGCGAAGCGGAGCAGCGGGTCGGCGGCGCCGAGCGGCTGGCCCGGCAGCAGTTGGACGGTCGCCGCGACGCCGTGCGCGGCGAGGTAGGCGGCGGTGCCCTCCGCGCCGCCGCGCCGGGTCTCCGCCCCGACGGCGACGACCTGGACCCGCTCGGCGCCGGCCAGGAACGGCAGGGCGTCCCGGACCGCGCGCCGCGCCTCGCGGGTATCCTTCCAGGCGACCACGACCCGCCGGGCATCGAGCCGTTCGAGCCCCGGCGGCACCACGAGGACCGGGCGACCGGCTTCCATCAGCACGGTCCCGGCCGAGACCCCGAGCGGGCCCGGATCGCCGTCCGCCGGCCCCTGCCGGCCGACCAGGACAAGGTCGGCGCCCCGCGCCTGCTCGGCGAGGAAGGCCGAGGGCGAGCCGAGGCCCGCGTGCCAGGACCGCGCGGCGACCGCGCCGGCCTCGCGCTCGAACAGCGCCTTCGCGCCGTCCAGGCGCTCGCGGGCGCGCTCCTCCTCGCTCTCGTAGAGGTCGTCGGCGAGGAGCAGCGCCTCGCCGGCCGGCATCGGGATCGGCACCGGGCAGGCCGCGACGCCCGACAGGCGCGCCCCGAACCGGGCGGCGAGGCCGGCCGCGAGCTGGATGCGATCCGCCGCCGCGGCGCCGAGATCGACCGAGACCATGAGGGTGGCGAACGTCATGACGACCTCCCGATCCGAGGGCCCGCCAGGGGTAGCCCGGGCCTCGAAGGACCGCCCGGGCTTCCCCGGGCCTGGGACCAGTCTCGCGCCCGTGCGGCGCCCCGACCTTGATCCAGCGCAACGGGGCATGCCCGGCCAGCCGGCCGAGCGCTTCGAGGTCACGATCGGGAGTCGGAGCACGACCTGGAGCCGGACCGCAAATCGGACGCGCGGCGCGTGAACCGAAATTCATTACTGCCATCTTGACGCAATCGACTGCCAGCATCACACTAAACTACAAGACACTCGATCGTTCGGAGCCGCCTTCGCTCCACAACGCTATTCGTGATCAAACAAAATTGGGCCGCTGCTCGGACATGGGACGCGCATCGAGCATGGAACGCCCTTCAAATATCAGGGAGAGGCGATCATGGCTGACATTCACGATGCCGAACGATTGCGAATTCAACTTGGAAGCTGGATCGTCGGCGGCGCGATGTCAGCCACGGTAGCCTGTCTGGTCGTTATCTTTGCTTGTATCGGGGTAAATAATTACAATAATTCTTCTACCACTGGATTGATCACGACATTCTTCAGCGCGCTAGTGGGCATCTTCTTGGGCGTGAAAGCGAGCGGCGCGGCCAGCGCGAAGGGCAATGCGGCGGTGACCCAGGAGGCGACGTACGCGGAGGCGAACCGGCTCGCGATCTTCCGCAGCGTGCTCGGCGACATCGGCCGGCACTACTTCAAGCCGAGCGCACGCTGCCAAGCGATCCTGGACGACGCGCGCGCACGCGGATCGCTCCATACGATCGAGTTCAACACCACGGCGGCCGACGGGCCGAACCAGGGCGACGGCGGCGCGGTCTCGCGCAGGGTGCGGCCGGTCCGGTTCGTCGTCGGCTACGCCCGGACCTACCCGTGAGGACCGGGCTCCGGGACCGGGCGGCGCCGTCCGCACCCCTGGACCTCGCCGGCCTGGACGCCGTCCTGCGCGAGTGGATCCGGTCGGGCCGGCGTCCGGTCCGCACGATCGCCGTCCGGCAAGCCGCAGGCCCCGGGCGGGACGGCGACGCGCACCTGGCGGTGGGCGAGGACGGGGCGATCCGGCTCGGACGGCATTGGGCGCTCGCCGCGGAGGACCCCCGGGCCGGCGCGGGATGCCTCGTCGTGGCCGTCGCGGATGCGCATGGAGCCGCGCTGCGGGTCGTCGCCCTGCTGCAGGACCGGTTCGGCCTGCCGCTCGATTCCCTCCGGCTCGTGCCGGGACCGGGCGGCGGGCCGCCGGGCTCTCCGGCCGGGTGGCAGAACGCCGTGCGGCCCCTGCGCGGGACCGGCCCGCCGCCGCCCCGGGGGCGTGCGGCCGTCGCGGCCGCGCTCGACTGGTTGAGGGAGGACCCCGCGATGACTCCACGAGCGACGATCCCGGAATCCGGCGCGCACCACCGGGACGAGGCCTGGCCCGGGACGCGGGCCGCGGCCCGCGGAGGCGCGCCGGATCCCGGCACGCTCGAGCGGCTCCGGCCGCACGTCGTCGACCTGTGGGCCGGCCGGCTCTCCTCGGGCGGCGTGTTCCGCACCGACGAGGCGGACATCGCCCGGATCTTCGAGGAGCACCTGCCGCGCCGCCTGCGGGAGACCGACGGCCTCCTCCCGGTCGTGCTCTACGCCCATGGCGGGCTCGTCGACGAAGCGGCGGGTCTGGGCATCGCCGCCGACCAGGTGCCGTGGTGGAACGCCAACGGCTGCTACCCGATCCAGTTCATCTGGGAGACCGGGCTGTTCGAGCAGATCGAGCGGCTCTTCGGCCTGCAGCGCGGTCTCGCGCGCGAGGCGGCCCGCGACCTGACCGACCTCACCGACGCCGTCGTCGAGCGGGCCGTCCGCGGTCTCGGCGGGCCGGCGATCTGGGGCGGCATGAAGCAGGCGGCGGCCAGCGCCTTCGAGCCCGGCGCCGCGGGATCGATGGTCGCCGAGCGGCTGGTGCGCTTTGCCCGCGCGCACGGCGACCGGGTACGGCTCCACGCGGTCGGCCACAGCGCCGGCTCGATCTTCCACGCCCACCTGATCCGGCGCCTCGAGGCGCTGGACGCGCCGATGCTCGAGACCCTGTCGCTGCTCGCCCCGGCGATCACGATCGACCAGTACCTGCGCCTCGTCGATCCGCTCGTCCCCGCCCGCATCCGCCGGGTGCGGATGTTCACGATGACGAAGGACTACGAGCGGGCCGACACCGTCACCCCCGCCTACCGCAAGTCGCTGCTCTACCTGATCCACCACGCCCTGGAGCGGAAGCCGGAGGAACCGATCCTCGGGCTGGAGGAATCCGTGCGGGCGACCCCGGACCTCGCGCGCCGCCTCGGCCTGGCCGGCGGCGCGAGCCGGACCGGCGAGGTGATCTGGTCCGTGACCCAGGCCCGGACCGGCGCCCGTGCCAGCCGCTCGCGGACCCATGGCGGCTTCGACAACGACGTCGCCACGATGGAGAGCGTCGCCCGGGGCATCCTCGACATTCCCGACGAGACGCCGCTCCGGCGTCCCTTCCCGCCCGGGACCGGCAGCCGCGCGGCCGCCGGTCCGTCCTCGGCCTCCATTACCCAGAGAGGAGCTTCCGCGATGTCGTCCCGCCCCGAAGGATCCGGCGCCCGCAAGGCGCTCTGCGTCGGCATCGACGACTACCCGAACCCGAGCCACCGGCTGCACGGCTGCGTGGCGGACGCGACCGACTGGGAGAACGCCCTCGCCCGGCTCGGCTTCACGGTGGACCGCCTGCACGACCGCGAGGCGACGCGGTGGGCGATCCTCGACGGCCTGAAGCGCATGATCGACGAGAGCCATGCCGGCGACGCCCTGGTGTTCCAGTATTCCGGCCACGGCACCTTCGTGCCGGACCTGGACGGCGACGAGGTGTCGGGCCAGATGGCGGGCCAGGACCAGGCGATCTGCCCGGTCGACTTCGAGGACGGGCACCTGCTCATCGACGACGACATCAGGGCCGTCTTCGAGACGCTGCCGGACGGCGTCCGGCTCACCTGCTTCATGGACAATTGCTACTCGTACTCGAACACCCGCTTCGCCGTCGGCCGGGCGGCACCGCCCCGCACCCGCGGCCTCGGCGCCGCCGACGGCGACCCGCCGCGGGCGCGCTTCGTCGCCCTGTCGGCGCAGATCATCGCCCGCTACGAGGCGAGCCGGCGCAGCGGCAGCCGGGCGCTCGCGGGGGGCGCCAGCCGCGGCCCCGGCACGCCGGAGGAGATGCGCTGGGTGGCCTTCTCGGCCTGCCGGTCGGACGAGGTCGCCTACGAATCCGGCGGACGGGGCGACTTCTCCCGCATCGCCGTGCCGCTGCTGGGCAAAGGCCTGACCCATCGGCAGTTCCGCGACCGGGTGACCGACGGGCTCGGCACCCAGCCGCGCCAGCACCCGATGCTCGATTGCCGCCGCGAGGCGAACGACCTCGTCGTCCTGGGGCTGTCGGCCACCGGCGGGCGCGATTCCGATCCGGCCGTCGCCAAGGCGGGGGGCGACCACCGCGATGCGGTCGCGGACCTGCTCGACGCGACCGCCCGCCTCCTGCGGGCCCCCTGATCCGAAGCCGGGAGCACGGGGCATGACGTCCGACACCACCTCGGCGGCGGCCCGCGGCGAGGCCGAGCAGCGCGGGATCAACAACCCGGAGCCCGGCGGCCCGCCGACGCGCCACATCGCCCGGCCGGGGATCGACTACCGGCACGGCGAGAACCTGCTGAGGGCCGCCCGGTTCGGACGCTACACCCGAACGCCGACGGACCCGCTCTACCGCCCGCTCCAGGTCTTCATGATGGATCCGGTGGAATCGGGCTATGCCGGCCGTACCGCCGTCGTCTCCGTGCCCTACGAGCACTTGAAGCCCGGACCGGTCGGGGCCTTCCTGGAGGTCGTCCCGACCGGTGTGGGCGACCCCATCGACCTCGACGACCCTGTGGTCGCCATGGGCCGGGGGCTGCGGCCCTCGGTGACCGACCCGCGCTTCCGCGCGCAGATGGTCTACGCAGTGTGCGCCGACGTGGCCGCCGCCTTCTCGATCGCCCTCGGGCGCGACCTGTCCTGGGGCTTCGAGGGGCCGCGCCTGACCCTCGTCCCGGATGCCGGCGAGGTGCGCAACGCCTATTACGACGCGGGTGCGGGCGCGCTGCGCTTCGGCTCGTTCCGGGCCGATCCCCGGCCGGGCGCCGGGGTGCTGCCGTGCGGGCACATCCATACCTGCATGTCCCGCGACATCGTCGCCCACGAGATGACCCACGCGCTGCTCGACGGCATGCGGGCCCGCTTCGACGCGCCGACCAACCCGGACGTGCTCGCCTTCCACGAGGCCTTCGCCGACCTCGTCGCCATCCTGCAGCACTTCACGCACCCGGAGGCCGTCCGCGAGGCGATCGAGCGCAGCGGCGGCCGGCTCGGGGAGGACGGCGTGATCTTCTCGCTGGCCGAGCAGTTCGGGCAGGCGACGGGCCTCAACGGCCCGTTGCGGGTGGCGCTCGGCCGCGGCCGCGGCGGCACAGCTCCCTACGGCAGCGTGGAGGAGCCGCACGAGCGCGGCGCGATCCTGGTCGGCGCGATCATGGAGGCGCTGGCGCGGGTGTTCGAGCGGCGCGCCGCCCCGGTGAAGGCCCTCCAGGCCGCGCAGCGCAAGTCCGGCACGCTGCATGCCGCCACGGTCGAGCTGCTCGCCGACCTCGCCAGCAAGACCGCCTCGCAGTTCCTGTCGCTCTGCATCCGGGCGATCGACTACTGCCCGCCGGTCGACATCCGGTTCGGCGAGTATCTCCGCGCGCTGATCACCGCCGACCGCGACCTCGTCGAGGACGACAAGCACAAGTTCCGCCAGGAGCTGATCGTCGCCTTCGCGGCCCGGGGCATCTTCCCGCCCGACGTCGCCGACCTGTCGGAGGACGCCCTGCTCTGGCAGAAGCCCGAGATCGCGGACATTCCGGAGATCTCCGGCCTCGCCCTCTCGGCGCTCCAGCTGCGCGGCGATCCCGGCCAGGCCCCGGACGAGGAGGAGATCGCCCGCGAGGCCGGGGCGCTCGCCGACGTGGTGACCGATCCGCGCTTCCGGGGCGAGTTCGGCCTCTCGGACCGACGCGGCTTCGGCCTGCCGTCGGTCGAATCGGTCCGCATCCTGCGCCGGATCGGACCCGACCGGCAGGTGCGGTTCGGCCTCGTCTGCGAGGTCCTGCAGGAGGGTACGCTCGGGACCGGCGCGGACGCGGTCGCGATGATCGGGGGCGCGACGATCATCCTCGACGGCACCGGCAAGGTGCGGTTCGTGATCCGAAAGACCGCCGACGACCGCAAGCGGGCGGACGCGGCGCGCCGCTTCGCCGCCTCGAAGACCGGCCGGCGCCAGCAGCGGCTGGCGGAAAGCCCGCGGCCGATCTGGGCCGGGATCCACGAGCGGTTCCGCTGACGGCACCGGCCGCGCCGTCAGGCCGGCTCGGGGTCCGTCGCGGGCGCGGGCCGGAGATGCTCGGTTATCTCGTCCAAAATTATCTTGTCGAAGATCACCCCGAGCCATCGCACGACACGCCTGCGCCACCCCGGAAGCCCCGTTCGGACGGAGCCAGGCATGACACAGCACGACGCTCTCAGCGTCGCCGCGTCCCCGGCACCGTGCGCAACGGCGCCGGCGGCTACGCCTTCGCGGTCGACGACTGGACCCGGCTCGCGCGCTTCCTGGTGCTCGGCTCCGAGGGCGGCTCGTACTACGCGAGCCCCCGCGCGCTGACCGTCGAGAACGCGGCGGCGGTGCAGCGCTGCCTCGCCGAGGACGGCCTGCGCGCCGTCGCGGCGATCGTCGCGGTGAGCGAGGGCGGCCGGGCGCCGAAGCAGGATCCGGCGATCTTCGCGCTGGCCCTCGCGGCGGCGGCCCCGGACCCGGCGCGCCGCGCTCCAGGCGCTGCCGCGGGTCTGCCGCACCGGCACGCACCTGTTCCAGTTCGCCGGGGCCGTCGAGGCGATGCACGGCTGGGGCCGGGGTCTGCGGCGGGCGGTGGGCGCCTGGTACGCGGCCGCGCCGGTGGAGGCCCTGGCCTTCCAGGCGATCAAGTTCCGTGCGCGCCAGGGCTGGACGCATCGCGACCTCCTGCGCCTCGCCCATCCGGAGATGGCGGAGCCGGCACGCCGGGCCCTGTTCGACTGGATCTGCCGCGGCCGCCTGGTCGAGGAGGTTCCGATGATCGTCCACGCCTTCGCGCAAATGCAGGCGGAGGGGATCGACGGGGCGGTGGCGGCGACGGCGGACCTGCCGTTCGGCGCCACCGACTGCTCGCTTCCGATGCGCTGGGCGCTGGAGCGGGGGATCGAGGCCGACGCGTTCGTGGTCTACACGGACTCGGAGACCTGGGCCGGCCCGGTCCATCCGGTCCAGGCGCTGCGGGAATACCGGGAGAAGACCGGGATCCGGGCGAAGCTGGTGGTCGTCGGGCTCGTCTCCAGCGGCTTCAGCATCGCCGACCCGGCCGATCCCGGCATGCTCGACGTGGTCGGGTTCGACGCCGCGGCGCCGGCGGTGATCGCGGATTTCCTCCGCGGGTGAGGAGGGGGCGGCCCGGCGGGCCGCCCCCTCGCACGAGGCCGCTTTCTTCGCTCGAGGGCCCCAGCGGATGGAATCCGCAACCCGGATCGTCGCGATGAGACGCCCGCAAGACGATCGCCCGCCGGAAAGCCGCGCACGTCAGCCGTCTATCGTCGTACCGGATTTTCCCGAAGACCATTCCTGGAATTGATTTAAAGTTTATCGACGGCGACCTTGCGTCCTGCGGCCAGGCTTGCCCGCGACATCGTTTCGTGCAGACTGCGCGGCACGCCCGACACGGTGCATCGACGGAGAGACGACCCGCCGCATGAGCCTGACGACTGCACAGATCCTCGACCTCGCGCCCGACGCCGCGAGCCGCAAGGCCGGCCAGGACCAGGCCAAGCCGCCGAAATGGAGTGGCCTCGGCCGGGCCGGATCGGTGATCTGGGGCGAGATCAAGGGCAGCGGCGCCAGCCCCTACCGCACCGTCGCGGACCTCGCCGGGCCGGCCTCGAAATGCACCTGCCCGAGCCGGAAGTTTCCCTGCAAGCACGCGCTCGGCCTGATGCTGGTCGACGCCGCCGCCCCCCTCGCCGAGGCGGAGGCGCCGGACTGGGTCGCCGCCTGGGCCAAGGGCCGCGAGAGCCGCGCCGCCGCGGCCGAGACCCGGGCCGCCGAGCCAGCGAGGCCCGTCGACGAGAAGGCGCAGGCCAAGCGCCGCCAGGCCCGCGAGGACAAGGTCGCGGCCGCCCTCGACGAACTCGATCTCTGGCTGCGCGACCTGATGCGCCGCGGGCTCGCCGCCGCCCGCACCGAGCCCTACGGCTTCTGGGATCGCATGGCCGGCCGCCTCGTCGACGGTCAGGCCCCCGGCCTCGCCCGCCGGGTGCGCGCCCTGCCGGGCCTGATCGCGGCGGGCCCGCGGGCCGGCGCCGCCCGGCCGGAGGCGGCCCTGGGCCTGGCGCTCGGGCGCATCGCCCTTCTGGCGCGGGCCGCGCGCCGCCTCGACGCGCTCTTTCCCGAGCAGGCGGCGGGTGCCCGCGCCGCGCTCGGCTATCCCGTCACCGCCGAGGAGATGGCGGTGCGGCCCGACCAGACCGACGAGTGGGCGGTCCTCGCCCATACGGTCGAGGAGGAGGACAAGCTCACCGCCCGCGCGGTCTGGCTCGTCGGCCGCCGCAGCGGCGCGGTCGCGCAGGTGCTCGATTACGGCACCGCCGGCTCGCCCCTGCCGCCGGCCCCCGCCGCGGGCCAGGATTTTTCCGGCGCGCTCGCCTTCCATCCCGGCGCGCCGCCCCTGCGCGCCGTCTTCCGGGACGGCCGCGCCGGCCCGGCCGCCGCGGCGAGCCTGCCCGGAGGCGGCACCGTCGCGGCGGCACGAGATAGTTTCACGGGCGTCCTGGCGCAGGCGCCCTGGACCGAGAGCTGGCCGGTACGGCTCTCGGGCGTCCGGCTCGGCCGGCTGCCGGGTCCGGCCGGCGCCGCCCCGGCCTTCGCGGTCGGCGACGACACCGGCTGCCTGCCGCTTCGGGCCGATGCGCGCCTGCCGAGCCTGATCGCGGTGGCGAGCGGGCACCCCTTCGACCTGTTCGGCCTCCATGACGGCCACGGCGTCGCGCCGCTGGCCCTCGCGGCGCAGGGCCGCCTCTACGCGATGCCGGCCCAGGCGTCGCAGCCGGCGCTGCTGCAGGTGGCGTGATGGACGCGACCGTGACCGCCGCCGACGGCTGGGAGCCGATCCTCGCCGCCGCCCTGCTGGGCGCCGAGCGGGCGCCGTCCGCCCCGCCCGGCCCCCTGGCGGAGCTCGTCACCGAACCCGATCCCGGCGCCGCCCTGCTGGCGCGGCTCGCGGCAGAGGGCCTGCACCACCTCGCCGGCCTCGACCTCGCGCCCGACGCGATGGCGCCGCTGGAGCCGCGGGAACCGGCCGGGCGCGACTGCCCGCCGGCCGCGGCGATGCGGCTCTACGGCCTCCTCGGCGGCGGCCACGCCGCCCGCGAGCGCCTGGGCGAGTGGTTCGATCTCGCCGCCGCGGCGCGGATGCGCCCGCCGGCCTGGCTGCACCAGGCCCTGATGCTCCAGGCGCGCTCCCTGCCGGAGGCCGCACGGGCCGTCGTCGGCCCCGAGCTCGCCTGGCTCGCCGGAGCCTGCGGCGAGGCGCCGGGCGACGCCCCGGCCGAGGCGTCGGACGACTGGACCGAGGGCAGCCTCGCCGAGCGCCGCGCCGCCTTCGCGGCCTTCCGGGCCCGCGACCCGGACGCGGCGCGGGCCGCGCTCGAGCCGGTCTTCCGCAAGGAGAAGGCGGATGCGCGCGAGGCGCTGGTCGGTGCGCTCGTCACCGGCCTGTCGCCGGCCGACGAGCCGTTCCTCGAAGCCTGCCTCGACGACCGGGCCGGGGGCGTGCGCGAGGCGGCGCAGCGCCTCCTGCCGCGTCTGCCGCGCTCGCTCTACGCCTCGCGCATGGTGGCGCGGACGGCCACCGCGCTCGTGATCCAGAGCAAGGCGCGGCTGCTGCGCGGCGCGACCCACGAACTGGTCGTGACCCTGCCGGTGGACTCGCCCACGCTCGCCCGCGACGGCGTGACGCCGAACCAGTGGGAGCAGCGCGGCGGCGGTATCCGGGCCGGGCTCCTGCGCGACATCCTGGCCCGCACGCCGCTGCGCGCCTTCGCGGACCACCCGCCGCGGCGGTGGCTGGAGCTCGCCCTGCGCGGCGAGTGGTCCGAGCCGATCCTGACCGGGCTGTTCGAGACCATCGCGCGCGAGCGCGACCCGGACTGGACCCGGGCCGCCATCGATCTCCTGGCCGAGGCCTGCGAGGGCAAGGTCGCGGGCGTCCGCCGCACCAACGAACTGATCGGCCGCTGGGTGCGGGCCGCCGACCTCCTGCCCGACGCCGAATGGGAGGCGACCGTGACGGAGCTGATCCGCGCCCGCAAGGTCGAGGTGGTACTGGCGATGCTGGGCAGCGGGCCCGAGGCCTTCTCGGAGGGCTTCAGCGCCGCGCTGATCGACTGGCTCGCCTTCTTCGCCCGCGGCTCCGACGACCTGCGCCGCGACCTCGCCAAGCCCTGGGTGATCGGCCGCCTCGGCGAGCGGCTCTGGCCGGGCGAGGCCATCGCGGCGAGCGCGGCGGCGCTGGCCGCCCGGCTGCCGGAGCAGGAGGGCGACCGCCTGCGCCCGCAGGTGACCGCCCTCTGCGAGACCCTGGACCTGCGCGTCGCGATGCGGCGCGAATTCGAAACCCCGACCGAGGAGACCGCCCGAGGATGACGTCGAGCACCGGATCCAATGCGACGGGGCGCAAGGCCGCGCAGCTGCGCCAGGCCGCCGAGGACGCCTTCGCCGAGGAGATTACCGCCCTGTGCCGGGCCGACGACCGGCCGCGTCCGCCGAACTGGCGGATGTCGCCGCAAGCCGTCGTCACCTACCTGATGGGCGGCCGGCTCGATTCGGGTCTCGACATCACCCCGAAATACATCGGCGATCGGCGCCTGATGGAGGTCGCGGTCGCCACCCTCGCCACCGACCGGGCGCTGCTGCTGCTCGGCGTGCCCGGCACCGCCAAGAGCTGGGTCAGCGAGCACCTGGCGGCCGCGATCTGCGGCACCTCGCGGCTGATCGTGCAGGGCACCGCCGGCACCAGCGAGGAGGCGATCCGCTACGGCTGGAACTACGCGCTCTTGCTCGCCAAGGGGCCGAGCCGCGAGGCGGTGGTCGGCTCGCCGATCATGCGGGCGATGGACGAGGGCCGCATCGCCCGGGTCGAGGAGCTGACCCGCATCCCCTCGGAGACGCAGGACAGCTTCATCACCATCCTCTCCGAGAAGACCCTGCCGATCCCCGAACTGAACGAGGAGGTGCCGGCGCAGAAGGGCTTCAACCTCATCGCCACGGCCAACAACCGGGACCGCGGCGTCAACGAGCTGTCGAGCGCGCTCAAGCGGCGCTTCAACACCGTGGTGCTGCCGCCCCCGGCGACGATCGAGGCCGAGATCGCGATCGTCGAGAGCCGCGTCGCCGCGCTCGGGCGCGCCTTCGAGATCCCGGCCGAGCCGCCGGGCGCCGAGCAGATCCGCCGCGTCGTCACGATCTTCCGCGAGCTGCGCGAGGGCGTGACGGTGGACGGCAAGAGCAAGGTCAAGCAGCCCTCGGGCACCCTCTCGACGGCGGAGGCCATCAGCGTCGTCGGCAGCGGGCTCGCGCTCGCGGCGCATTTCGGCGACGGCCGCCTCTCGGCGGGCGACCTCGTGTCGGGCATCTCGGGCGCGGTGGTGAAGGACCCGGTCCAGGACGCGATCGTCTGGCGCGAATACCTCGAGACCGTGGTCAAGGAGCGCGACGGCTGGAAGGATTTCTACAAGGCCGCCCGCGCGAGCGCGTGACCCCGCAGGCTGCCCGAACGAAATTTTTCGATTCGAGGGCGGCCATTCTTCTCTCCCACCCCGAACCTCATCCCGAGGTGCCGTAGCGCAGCGGAGGCCTCGAAGGAGAGCTCCAGAGGTCTCCGCGCTCGCTGGAGCCCTCCTTCGAGGCTCAGCGATCTTCGATCGCCCGCACCTCAGGATGAGGCCGCGGGTGGGACACTCCGCACGATCGGTCAAACAGGCTCCCCGCGACGATGCCCGACATCCGCCTCTTCGGCATCCGCCACCACGGGCCCGGCTCGGCCCGCTCGCTCCGGGCGGCGCTCGCCGACTTCGCCCCCGACTGCCTGCTGATCGAGGGCCCACCGGATGCCGACGCGCTGATCCCGCTCGCCGCCCACGCGGCGATGGCGCCGCCGGTGGCGCTCCTCGTCTACCGGCCCGACCGGCCGCGCGACTGCGCGTTCTTTCCCTTCGCGGCGTTCTCGCCAGAATGGGTGGCGATGCGCCACGGGCTGGCCGCGGGGGCGGCGATCCGCTTCATCGACCTGCCGCATGCCCACCAGCTCGCCGACGGCTTCGGCACTCCGCCGGAGAGCGAATCCGCGCCGGTCGAGGCCGAGCCGGTCGCCGACGCGGCCGAGGAGCCGGCGGGGGGCTTGCCCGCCCCGGCCGCGATCCGCCGCGATCCACTCGGCGAGCTCGCCGCCGCCGCCGGCTACCCGGACGGCGAGCGCTGGTGGGACGCCCTGCTGGAGAGCCGGGCCGGCGCCGACGGCGACGTGTTCGCAGCGATCGGTGAGGCGATGGCGGTCCTGCGCGAGGGCGCAGCCCCCGATCCGGAGGACGGCCTTCGCGAGGAGGCCCGCGAGGCCCACATGCGGGCGGCGATCCGCAAGGCTGCCAGGGAGGAGTTTTCGCGCATCGCCGTGGTGTGCGGCGCCTGGCACGTCCCGGCGCTGGCCCGCCACGACGCCAAGGGCCAGGCGACCGCCGACACCGCCATCCTCAAGGGGCTGCCCAAGACGAAGGTCGCCGCCGCCTGGGCGCCGTGGTCCTACGAGCGGTTGGCCACCGCCTCCGGCTACCGCGCCGGGGTGCTGTCGCCCGAGTGGTACGACACGCTCTGGCACCACGAGGGCCGGGTCGCCGCCCGCTGGCTCGCCCGCGCCGCCGCGCTCCTGCGCGAGGAAGACCTCGACGCCTCGCCGGCCTCGGTGATCGAGGCGGCGCGCCTCGCCGAGGCGCTGGCCGCGTTCCGCGGGCGCTCGCGGCCCTCCCTCGACGACCTCGACGAGGCGACGCAGGCCACCCTGTGCTTCGCCGATCCGGGGCCGATGGAGCTGATCCGGCGCAAGCTTGTCATCGGCGAGCGGCTGGGCGCCACCCCACCCGACAGCCCCGGCACGCCGGTCGAGGCCGACTTCGAGGCGCAGTGCAAGCGCCTGCGGCTGAAGCCCGGCGCGTCCGCCGGCGACCTCGTCCTCGACCTGCGCAAGGAGACGGATCTTGCCCGCAGCCACTTCCTCAACCGGCTGGCGCTGATCGGCGTGCCGTGGGGCACGCGGCGCGAGGCGCGCGGGCGCGGCACCTTCAAGGAGGCGTGGTTCCTCGCCTGGCAGCCGGACTGGGTGGTGGAGCTGGTGGCGGCCTCGGCCGAGGGCGGCACGGTGGCGGAGGCCGCCGCCTCCCGGGTCAAGGCGCGGGCCCGGGGCGCGCAACGCGTCGCCGACCTGTCGGGCCTCATCGGCACCCTGCTCGACGCGGACCTGCCCGAGGCGACCGCCCAGGTCACCCGGGCGCTGGACGACCGCGCCGCGGTCTCGGCCGACGTGTTCGACCTCATGGAGGCGCTGCCGGCTCTGGCCGAGCTCGCCCGCTACGGGTCGGTACGCTCCTCCGACACCGAGCCGGTGCTCGCCGTGGTGCGGGGGCTGGTGCCCCGGGCGGCCGCCGGCCTCGTCGCCGCCTGCCAGAGCCTCGACGACGACGCGGCCCGCAGCGCCAAGGCCCACCTCGTCGCCGTCTCGGGCGCGGTGGCGCTCCTGGAGGATGCAGGCCTGAAGGTCACCTGGCGGGAGGCGCTCCGGGCGCTCGCCGACCAGGACCACGTCCACGGCCGGGTCGTCGGCCGCGCCGTGCGGCTCCTGTTCGACGACCGCGCCATCGACGCCGAGGAGGCCGGCACGCGCCTGCGCCTCGCCCTGTCGCGGGCCTCCGGGGCCGGGCCGGCCGCGGCCTGGATCGAAGGGTTTCTGGAGGAGAGCGGCACCGTCCTGATCCACGGGCAGGGCCTGCTCGGCGTCGTCGACGACTGGCTGTCGGGCCTCGACGAGGCGCTGTTCACCGAGCTGCTGCCGCTGGTGCGCCGCACCTTCGCGACGCTGGCCCCGGCCGAGCGCCGGGCGATCGGCGAGACCCTGGCGCGGGGCGGCGGCGCCGGGAGCCCGGACGGGCCAGAGGGGTTCGATGCGGCCCGCGCCGCGGCCGTGCTGCCGATCCTGCGCCTGCTCCTTGCCCCCGCGACCACCCCCGGAGACACCGCAGGAGACGCAGCATGAGCGAGACCGACCGCCTGCGCCGCTGGCGCCTCGTCCTCGGCGGGGGCGCGGCGGAGGGCACCGGCTGCGCCTTGGCCGAGCGCGACCTCCACCTCGACCGGGCGCTCGGCGCCCTCTACGATTCCGACCGCAAGGGCGGATTGGGGGCCTCCGCCCCCTCCGTCCCGCGCTGGCTCGGCGACATCCGCGACTACTTCCCGGCCCCGGTCGTGCAGGTGATGCAGCGCGACGCCTTCGAGCGGCTCGACCTCAAGCGGATGCTGACCGAACCGGAGATGCTGGAGGCGCTCCAGCCCGACGTGAACCTCGTCTCGACCCTGATCTCCATGCGCGGCCTCCTCGGCGGGCGCACCAAGGAGACCGCCCGCCTCGTGGTGCGCAAGGTGGTGGACGCGCTGATGAAGCGGCTCGAGGAGCCGGTCCGCCAGGCGGTCACCGGGGCGATCGACCGCGCCAGCCTCAACCGCCGGCCGCGCCACGCCGAGATCGACTGGCACCGCACCATCCGGGCGAACCTGCGCCACTATCAGGCCGAGTACCGCACCATCATCCCGGAGACGCGGCTGGGCCACGGCCGCAGGAGCCGCGGCTCGCTCAAGGACGTGATCCTGTGCATCGACCAGTCCGGCTCGATGGCGAACTCGGTGGTCTATTCGAGCATCTTCGGGGCGGTGATGGCCTCGCTGCCCGCGGTCTCGACCCGCCTCGTCGTCTTCGACACCCAGGTCGTGGACCTCACCGACGAACTCGACGATCCGGTCGAGGTGCTGTTCTCGGTCCAGCTCGGCGGCGGCACCGACATCAACCGGGCGATGGGCTATTGCGCCTCCCGCATCACCCGGCCCGAGGACACCATTCTTGTGCTGATCTCCGACCTCTACGAGGGCGGGGTCGAGGCCGGGCTGCTCGCCCAGGCGCAAGCCCTCGTCGGGGCCGGCGTCCAGGCGGTGGCCCTGCTGGCGCTCTCCGACGAGGGCGCGCCGGCCTACGACCGGGCGCTCGCCGCCCGCCTCGCCGGCCTCGGCATGCCGGCCTTCGCCTGCACGCCCGACCTGTTTCCCGACATGATGGCCGCGGCGATCCGCAAGCAGGACCTCGCCGCCTGGGCGGCGGGCGCCGGCATCGCGGCGGTGCCGCCGGCGGGCCGCGACGGGGCGGCGTAGCCCGCCTGCGCACTCGCCGCGCCTAAGCAGATTTCGCCGAAGTAGTTACCGGTTCGGCGCCGAAAATCTGCGACAGAACGAGAACCTAGGCGGGCGAAGCGTTGGCCTGCCAACGCAAGTCTGCTTAGCACCTCGGTTGACCCGAAACGGGCGGTCTCCGGTGTCCCCTCCCCCCGGCAGCCCTGCTACCCACGGGAAGGGGGAAACCTGCGCCTCTCCGGATCTCCGAACGGTCGAACCGCAAGTCCGTCGAACCGCAAGTCCAGAGAGGCGAGCCCCCGCCCGGCCGGCCGTCGCCATGCTGGGCTCGCGGACCGGGGAATGCCACGCGCCTCGCCACCTCCGCCACGATCCCTACGAAAGCGTGACCGGATCGACCGCGTCAGCCGGCGATCGCATCAGATCTTTATTCCCTGATGCCGCGTGCGCGGGAGCACATCGCGCGGGTGTGCAGCCACCTATATTCCAATCATCGCAAGAGAGCGGGCCGAGAGCCCGGATCGCCCCCGAACAGGAGCTCGAATACCAGATGAAGACCCGTATCGCCGCCGCCGTCACCGCGCTTGTCCTTGGCGTCGCCCCGATCTCGTCCACCATGGCGTTCAGCGCGAATTCCCCCGTCAACCCGTTCGCCCCGCGCGACGTCGAGACCACCGGCTCCATCGGGGGCCGCGCCAACACCAGCGTGCCGTTCTACGGCGCCTGCCCGATGAGCTCGGCGGCCGAGGGCAACGCCAAGCAGCAGAACTTCCCGGTCAAGCAGTACGGCCAGACGGCCGGCGGCTACCGCTGCTGACGGATACCGTGAGATGAGCGACATGAAGCTTCTGCGCGCCGTGTCCTACGGCATGATCGGTGTCCTGGCCGGCGGCCTCGCGATGACCGCCTTCGGCACCGCCAGCGCCCTGATGAACATGTAAGGCACCAGCGAGGACCGCCCCCGGGCGGTCCTTTCGTCGTCGGCACCGGACCGGCTGCCGTCGCGACCCGAAAGACACACCCCGGTCGGAAGCTCCGGCTTACCCGGAAATCGCCGCAAACCGCCGTCACCTCTCCGATCCGACGGCGCGAGGCTCACGTCGGCCCCGGGCCGTACCGTCCGGTGCTCGACCGGGCGGGCAAGCTTGGCACTTCGTTAAGCACTCACTCGCATCCTCGCGCCCACATCCTTCGGAGACCCTCAGCGTGCGCGCTCTGACCTCTCACGGCCTTCCGCGCCTCGGCGCGGGCGCGGCGCTCGTCGCCGCCCTCTTCGTCACCGCCGCCCCCCAGGCCCAGGCCCGCGACAATGTCGGCGCGGCGCTCATCGGCGGCGCGGCGGCCGGCATCCTCGGCGGCGTCGCCGCCGGCGCGATCATGAACGGCGCCCAGGCCGCCCCCCCGCCGCCGCCGGCCTATGCCGTGCCGCCGCCGCGCCGGGTCTACGTCGAGGAGCCCGAGACCGTGTACGTGCGCCCGCGCCGCGGCCCGATCTGTCATTTCGAGCGCCGCAAGGTGTGGCTCGACGACGAGTCCTTCACCTACAAGCGCGTCGAGGTCTGCGAGTAGGTCTCGCAGCCTCTCCGAGAATTCAGGGGCCGGCACCCGGGCACGGGGCCGGCCCTTTTCATGTCTTCACCCCGTCCTTCACCAGGATCCAGTCCTCGATCACCACGGCGTCGAGCCCCGTCGTGGCGAACATCAGGATCGCGTCCTCGGCGGTGTGGAGGATCGGCTTGCCCATCACGTTGAAGCTAGTGTTGAGCAGGATCGGCACGCCGGTCCGCTCGGCGAAGGCGCGGATCAGGGCGGCGTAAGCCGGGTTGCGCGCCTCGGTCACGCTCTGGAGGCGGCCGGTGCCGTCCTCGTGCACCACCGCCGGCACCCTGTCCCGCACCTCCGGCCGCCAGACCAGGGTGCGCTCCATGTAGGGGCTGTCCTGGTAATCCTCGAACCAGTCGGGCCCGGCCTCGGCCAGGATCGAGGGCGCGAAGGGGCGGAACGCCTCGCGGTACTTCACCTTGCCGTTGAGGATCGCCTTGGCGTCGGAAGGCCGCGGATCGGCCAGGATCGAGCGGTTGCCGAGGGCGCGGGGCCCGAACTCCGCCCGGCCCTGCACCCAGCCGACGAGCCCGCCCGCCGCCAGGATGTCGGCCGCCGCCTGCGTCACCCCGTCATGGCCGAGATGGCGCAGCCGCGGCTCCCACCCGACCATCCGCTCCAGGGGCTCGGTCGAGACCCGCGAGCCGAGATAGGGCGTGGCGAGCACGCCCGGCCCGGTCCAGTCCGGGTGGTCCTCCTGGAAGGCCAGCCAGGCCGCGCCGAGCGCGTTGCCGTCGTCGGCCGGCGCCGACGGGACGTGGAGGTGCCGGAACTCGCTGCGCCCGAGCAGCCGGCCGTTATAGGACGAGTTGAGCGCGCAGCCGCCTGTGACGACGAGGTTCTCGTGGGGCGCGAGCCGCCATGCCTCGGCGACGAGCACGTCCATCATCTCCGAAAAGATCGCCTGGCCGCAGGCCGAGAGGTCGGCCCACCCGTCCTCGTCGGCCTCCGCCGGGCGGCGGGCGCGGATCTCGTCGGCCACCGCCTGGACGGTGGCGGCGTCCGAGAAGCGCAGGCGGCCCCCCTCGATCCGGTAGAGCCGGCGCAGGAGCGCCATCAGCTCCGGGTCGGGCCGGCCGTAGGGGGCGAGCCCCATGATCTTCCATTCCTCGCCCTTGGCCTGGTCGAAGCCGGCCAGGTCGGTGACGAGGCCGAAGAAGAAGCCGACCGATTCGCGGCCGCGATGGCGCTTGACCTCGACGAGGCGCCCCGCCTCCATCCGGTAGATCGCCGAGGCGCCGGTCTCGCCCATGCCGTCGACGACGAGGCAGGTCGCGTCCCGGAACGGCGAGCCCCACAGGCCGTAGGCGGCGTGCGTCAGGTGGTGGGGGTAGCGCCTGAGTCCCGCGATGGTCGAGCGGCCGCCATGGGCCCGGTCGAGGCCGAGCAGCGTGCCGTAGCCCGCCCGCCCCTGCGCCAGCGCCAGCTCGGCGATGAAGGTGCGCTCGGCCCGCTCGGGCACCAGCGAGCGGTTGAGGGCCGGCGAATGGGCCTTCAGCGCGTCGAGCCGGAAGGCGCCGGTCCCGGCCTGGTCGGCGAGGTAGCGGCTGAACTCCGGCCCCCAGGTGGTGGCGACCACGAGCTCGGCGCCCGGCGGCAGGTGGGCCTTGAGCAGGCCGGCCATGCGGGGCGCCGAATCCGGCTCGCAGTTCGGGGCGCGCTTGTATTGGAGGTAGCGCTCCGTCGCCTCGGCGAAGAGCACCGTGCCGTCCGGCCCGACCAGGGCGAGGGCCGGGTCGTGGAAGGTGGTGGCGAGGCCGAGATAGTAGCGCATCGGGTCCGTCGATCGGGTCACGCTGCCGCTCTAGCAGCGTCGCCCCGCCCTGTCAGGCGGGTCCGGAGCGTGGCACGGGCGCATCGGGGGCGGGCTCTCGCTGCGTGATCGCGCCGGATTTCGCCCGCGTTTCCGATGCCGATATGCTAGCCCGGTCATCGGGGTACGGCCCGTCGGGCCGTCGGACGAACATGGGACGGCGCTCTCCTCGCGGGGCGGCACGGACAGCACGGTGCGCGACATCCTGACCGCCCTGGCGGGCCTCGTCATCCTGATCCTCGCCGCGGCTCTGATCGCGCCGCCCTTCATCCCGTGGGAAGCCTATCGCGGCTCCCTCGACGCGGCGCTCAGCCGCTCGCTCGGGCTCGAGGCCCGCAGCGACGGGCGCCTGGAGATCCGCCTCCTGCCCTCGCCGCGCCTGCGGGTCGACCACCTGCGCCTCGCGGCCGGGCGCGACCGGGCCTCCCTCGATGCGCGCTTCGTCAAGGCCGAGATCGCCCTCACCCCGCTCCTCTCCGGCGAGATCCGCTTCACCGAGACCCGGATCGGCCGCGGCGAGGTCACCCTGCCGACGACCGAGGCCGGCGGCCTCCTGCCCCTGCCGGCCCTCGCCGGAGAGGGCCGCGACCTCGCGGTCGAGGACCTGAGGGTGGCCCAGCTCCTCGTCACCACCCGGGTGGCGGCGACCGGGCGCACCGACCAGGTCTACGCCGAGACCGTCCGCCTCTCCGCCCCGCGACTCGCCGGCCCGTGGCGGGCCGAGGGCCGCGTCGAGGCGGTGCCGTTCCGCCTCACCACCGGCGAGCCGGGCCCGGACGGGGCGGTGCCGGTCAAGCTCGGCGCCGGCGGCGACACGATGCCCCGGCTCGACCTCGACGCCCGGGTGAGCCTCGTCCCCGGCCCCGAGGGCGGCAGCGTGCCGGAGGCCGCCGGCAGCGCCCGCCTGGTGGTGGGGCCGCCGGCCCAGGCGGCAGGCGCCGCCCTGCCGTTCTCGGTCCAGGGCGGGTTCAAGGCGAGGGGCCGGCTCGCCACCTTCGAGACCCTGAGCCTCGAGGTCCCGGGCGAGGCGCCGCTGCGCTTCACCGGGCGGGGCAGCCTCGACCTCGCGGGCGCCCGGGCCGCCCTGACCCTCGAGGCGCGCCGCCTCGACCTCGACGGCTTTCTGATGAGCGCCACCGGCCAGGCGCTCCTCGGCCGCGGCCTCTCGCCCGGCGCCCTGCCGGGCACCCTGTCCCTCGACGTCGCGGTCGACAGCCTGACGCTTGCCCGCGAGGAATGGACCGGCGCGGCCCTGAGCGCGGTGCTGCGGCCCTCCGGCGCCGTGGCGCTGCGGCGGCTCGACGGCAAGGCGGCGGGCGGCCTCGGGCTGGCGCTCTCCGGCGACGTGACGCCGAGCGGCGGCCTCTCGGGCCACGTCGCCCTCAACGCGCCGGCCTCCGACCGCCTCGCCCGCCTCCTCGACCGGCTCGGCCTCGGCGGTCCCCTCACGGGGCTTCTCGACGGCCGGCCGTTCTCGGCCGAGGCCGACGTGGCGGCGGCCCTCCCCGTCCTGTCCGTGCGCAACGCCCGGGTGGCGCTGGGCAGCGCGAGGATCACCGGATCGGCCCGCTACAGCCCGGCCGGGCCGGACCAGCCGCGCCCGCGCTTCGACGCCCAGATCATCGCCGACGGCCTCGACGTCGCGGAACTGCCGCCGATGCGCGGCGCGGTGGCCGCCCTGCACGACCACGATGTCGGGCTGACCCTGCTCGCGCGCGACCTGCGCTACGGCCCGGCCGGGCCCCGCACCGGCGAGATCGCCGCCAGCCTGCAATCGGAGGGCGCCGCGATCCGCCTCGACAGCCTGGAGGTGCGCGACCTCGCCGGGGCCCGGGCCAGCCTGTCGGGCCGGATCGGGGCGGACGGCGCCGGGCGCATCGCCGGGCAGGTGAGCGCGCCGGCGGCGGCCCCGCTCATCGACCTCGTGTCGCACGCCTTCGTGGACGAGGCACGCCTGGTGCCGGGCTTCCTGCGCGACGGCCCGGTCGCCCTCGACCTGACGCTGGAGCGGGAATCCGGGACCGACCCGGACCGGCTGCGCGGCCAGGCCCGCGGCACCGCGGCCGGGGGGCGGCTGGCCCTGTCGCTGGCCGCCCGCGCCGGGCGGCTCGACGACCTCGACATCCGCCTCGACGGCGTCCCCTCCGGCCGCTGGCTCGGCCGGCCGGCCGACCCGGCCCTGGCGATGCCGGCGGTGCTCCACATGGCCGGGCGCCGCGACGGCGCGGAGGGACCGCTGCGCCTGACCCTGGACGGCGAGTTCGCCGGGGCCAAGGTCGGGACCGCCCGGGCCCTGGTGATGCCGGCGGCCGGCGGTCCCCTGCAGGACGGCGCCCTGACCGTGGCGGCCACCGACCTGCGTCCGCTCGCCGGCCTTCTCGGCCGCGCCGCGCCCCCGCCGGACCCGGTGCCGGCGACGCTGACCCTCGGCCTGTCGCGCACCGGCGAGACGCCGCGCCTGGCGGTGACCGGCACGGTGGCGGGATCGGCGGTCGACGCGACCCTGACGCGGAATGCCGGGGGCGACGTCGCCGGCACGGTCGCCCTCGAGCGGTTCTCCCTGCCCTGGCTCGCCGACGCGATGGTGCTGAACGGGGGGACGGTCCCGTCCTGGCCGGAGGCGTGGTCCGCGGCACGGTTCGGCCCGGCCCCGGTGCCGCCCGCGACAGGCCACGTCGCCCTGACGGTGCGCCGCCTCGATCTCGGCCGCGGCCTCGCGGCGGACTGGGCGCGGTTCGACCTCGGATTCGGGTCCGACGGTCTTTCCATCCGCGACTTCACCGGCGGGCTGGCGGGCGGGCGGCTCACCGGCGGCGCCACCCTGGCGCGCCAGGGCGGGCAGGCGACGCTTACCGCTGAGGGCGGCCTGACGGCGGCCTCGCTCGCGGCGCTGACCGGCGGCGATGCCGTGAAGGGCCAAGTGTCGCTACGGCTGCGCCTGGGGGCCGCGGGCGAGAGCCCCGCGGCGCTGGTGGGCAACCTCGCCGGCAGCGGGGCGCTGGAGCTCGCGGGCCTGAGCGTGCGCGACCTCGATCCCGCCGGGGTGCCCCGGGCGCTGACCCGGCTCCTGTCCGAGGAGGACCCCCTGCGCGCCGGCCGCGTCGCCCAGGTGGTGGCGGAGGAGCTCGACCGCGGCCCCCTGGTGATGGCCGGGCCGGTCTCGGTCCCGGCCTCGGTGGTCGGCGGGGTCTTGCGCACCGGCGGGCTCACCCTCGACCTCGGCCCGACGACCTGGACCGGCCTGGTGCAGGTCGACGCCAAGGCCTGGCGCCTCGACGCCCGCGGCACCCTCACCGCCACGGCGACGCCCCGGACCTGGACCGCGCCGGCTCCGACGCTGGGCCTGGCGCTCGCCGGCCCCCTGGCGAAGCCGCAGCGCGACCTCGACCTCGTCCCGCTCTCCAACGTGCTGGCGGCGGTGGTGCTGCAGCGCGAGCTCGACAAGATCGAGACGGTGGAATCCGACCGCAACGAGCTCGCCCGCCGCCGCAGCCGCCTGGAGATGGACCGCGCCCGAGCCCTCGAGGACGCGCGCCAGGCCCGGCAGCGGGCGGAGGAGACGGCGCGGGCGGAAGCCGCCCGGGCTGCGGAGGCCGCGCGGGCGGCCGAGGCGGCAAGGCTGGAGGCGGCAAGGGCTGCCGAAGCAGCGAGAGTAGCGGAGGCCGCCCGCGCGGCGGAAGCCGCCAAGGCGGCCGAGGCTGCCCGAGTGGAGGCTGCCCGCGCGGCGGAAGCCGCGCGCCGGAAGGCCGAGGAGGACGAGGCCGCCCGCCGTTCGGCCAACGGGACGCCGGAGGCGGATAGCCCGTGAGGCGGACCGGCACCGGCCGCAGGGCGACGATCGCCCTCGGTTCCGTCCGGCCGCCCGGCGTGGTAGCGAGGCGCCTTTCCCCTCGAACCCCTTCGTCCCGCGCATGAATCCCATCTTCGCCGACCTGCCGACCACCGTGTTCGAGGTGATGTCGGCGCTCGCCCGCGAGACCGGCGCCGTGAATCTCGGCCAGGGCTTCCCGGACGATCCGGGCCCGGCGGACGTGCGCGCCAAGGCCGCCGAGGCGGTGGTGGAGGGTTGGAACCAGTACCCGCCGATGATGGGGCTGCCCGAGCTGCGCGGAGCGATCGCCCGGCACTACGCCCGCTGGCAGGGGCTCGACCTCGACCCGGACACGGAGGTGATGGTGACCTCGGGCGCCACCGAGGCGCTCGCCGGCGCCCTGATGGCCCTGATCGAGCCCGGCGACGAGGTCGTGCTGTTCGAGCCGATGTACGACGCCTACCTGCCGCTGGTGCGCCGGGCCGGCGGCGTGCCGCGCTTCGTCACCCTGACGCCGCCGCACTTCCGGCTGACGGACGAGGCGCTGGCCGCCGCCTTCTCGCCGCGCACGAAGGTCGTGCTGCTCAACAATCCGCTCAACCCCTCGGCCACCGTCTTCCCCGACGAGGACCTGGCCCTGCTCGCCGGCTTCTGCGAGCGGTTCGACGCCGTGGCGCTCTGCGACGAGGTCTGGGAGCACGTCGTGTTCGACGGGCGCCGCCACCGGCCGCTGATGGCCTTCCCGGGCATGCGCGAGCGCACGGTGAAGATCGGCTCGGCGGGCAAGATCTTCTCGCTGACCGGCTGGAAGGTCGGCTTCGTGATGGCGGCCCCCGGGCTGATGCGGGGGCTGGCCAAGGCGCACCAGTTCCTCACCTTCACGACGCCGCCGAACCTCCAGGCCGCGGTCGCCTACGGGCTCGGCAAGGAGGATTCCTACTACGAGGGCATGCGGGCCGACTTCGCCCGCGCCCGCGACCGCTTCGCCGACGGCCTCACAGGCCTCGGCTTCCGGGTGCTGCCGTCCGCCGGCACCTACTTCCTCAACCTCGACATCGCGCCGCTCGGCGAGAGCGACGACGTGGCGTTCTGCGAGCGGCTGGTGCGGGAGCACGGCGTCGCGGCGATCCCCGTCAGCGCCTTCTACGCCCACCGGCCGGTGCGCACCATCGTGCGGTTCTGCTTCGCCAAACGCGACGACACCCTCGACCGGGCGCTGGAGCGCCTGCGCGGGCTCGCGCCCGGGCGCGCCGCCTGATGCGGGACCTCCTTGTTGAACGGGCAGGCCGGGGCCACATCCTGGAGCATGAGCACCACGCACACGCTCCGGAGTTCCGGGATGACCTCTTCGCAGACGGCCGGCCCTGTCCCGCCCTTCGGGGCCGGGTCCTTCGGCTCCGGGGCCCAGTTCCAGGCAAATGGCTTCCAGACGGGCGGCTCCCAGGGCGCGGGCTTCAAGGACGCCCGCTTCCCGCAGGACGACCCGCTGGGGCTGCGCGCCCAGGCGGTCCAGGCCATGGCGGGCTCGACGCCCGAGCAGGTGATGGCGCGGCTCGAGCTGCTCGCCCACATCCTCGACACGGCGATCGTGCTGCCGGGCAACCGGCGCATCGGCCTCGACGCGATCGTCGGCCTGATCCCGGTGATCGGCGACGTGGTGACCACGGCGATCTCCTCCTACATCGTCTGGGAGGCCCGTCGCCTCGGCGCGCCGCGCTGGCTCATCGCCCGGATGGCGGCGAACGTGGCGATCGACGGCGTCGTCGGCGCGGTGCCGCTGGTGGGCGACCTGTTCGACGCGGCCTTCAAGGCCAACCGCCGCAACGTCGTGCTGCTGCGCCGTCACCTCGAGCGCAGCGGGTCGCTCAAGCCGAGCGTGATCGACGTCACCGCGACGCGGATCGACTGATCCCGCTTCGACCGCTCTCGACCGCCTGCCCGGGGGACGCCGCATGAACCAGCGCCCTCCGGCCCCCGAACTCGACGCGATTCCCGTCACCTCGCCGGCGGCCGCGCCGGTGATCCTGCCGCTCCCCGGTGCGGCCGGACACGGCCGGCTGTCGCCGCTCAACCGGCGGCGGCTGGCGAGCTTCAAGGCGAACCGGCGCGGCTACTGGTCGTTCGTGCTGTTCTGCCTGATCTTCGTCCTGAGCCTGTTCGCCGAGTTCATCGCCAACGACCGGCCGATCGTCGCCTCCTACAAGGGCGAGATCCTGTTTCCGATCGTGGTCGACTATCCGGAGGAGAAGTTCGGCGGCTTCCTCGCCCGGACCGACTACCGCGATCCGGTGATCGTGAAGGAGATCGCCGAGCACGGCTGGGCCCTGTGGCCGCCGATCCGGTTCTCGTACAACACCCACAACCTCGACCTGCCGGTGCCGGCCCCGGCCCCGCCGACCTGGCGGCTCTCGGACGCGCAGTGTCGGGGCGTCGCCGAGAAGACCGGCGGCACGACCTGCCGCGACATCGAGTGGAACTGGCTCGGCACCGACGACCAGGGCCGCGACGTCGCCGCCCGGCTGCTCTACGGCTTCCGCCTCTCGGTGCTGTTCGGCCTCACCCTGGCGCTGGTCTCGTCGGTCATCGGCGTGCTGGCCGGGGCGGTGCAGGGCTATTTCGGCGGCTGGGTCGACCTGGTGTTCCAGCGGGTGATCGAGATCTGGACCGCGATCCCGTCGCTCTATCTCCTGATCATCATCTCGTCGATCATCACGCCGAGCTTCTTCGTGCTGCTCGGGATCCTGCTGCTCTTTTCCTGGGTGTCGCTCGTCGGCGTGGTGCGGGCGGAATTCCTGCGGGCGCGCAACTTCGAGTACGTGCGGGCGGCCCGCGCGCTCGGATTGTCGAACGCCCGCATCATGTTCCGCCACCTCCTGCCCAACGCCATGGTGGCGACGCTGACCTTCCTGCCCTTCGTGCTGAACGGTTCGATCACGACGCTCACCTCCCTCGACTTCCTGGGCTTCGGCCTGCCGCCGGGCTCGCCGTCGCTCGGCGAGATGCTGGCGCAGGGCAAGGCCAACCTCCAGGCGCCCTGGCTCGGCCTGACGGGCTTCGCCGTCATCGCGGTGACACTGAGCCTGCTGATCTTCGCCGGCGAGGCGGTGCGGGACGCCTTCGATCCGAGAAAGACCTTCCGGTAGGGGGCACCCCGAGAACACGGCCCGAGATCGAGGGAAGGCCGGCCTTCTTCCGGCGATACCCTCGGTCAAGCGCGATGACGATCGTCCGACGTCGCGCTCCGGATCACTCGAACGGGCGATCGAAGGCGATGCCGGCGAACTCGCCCCGCCGCCACATCAGGGAGGCGCGGCGGATGACGTTGGCGTGCCGGATGACGATCCAGAAGCGCTCCGAGAGGACATAGCGCCGGGACAGACCGATCTTTGCCCCGCTGTCCGACAGATCGCGGACGATGCAGGGAATCTGATCGTAATGGGAAATCACGATCGTGGCCGGCATCGACGTCACGTGACGCACCCGTCCGCGCTTGTCTTCGGCGGGACGGTCGGCGGCACTCTCTTGCCGGAATGACTCCACGACATTGCCACCGATCATCGCATCCGGACTCCTATACAATCTATAGAGTCGTTGTATCGCGCCCTATTGCATATGGCCCGACGGCGATATGACGACCGGAGCCGTGGATCGATACTTCGATACGAAGGTTAAATAAATCCTGACATTCAATCTTTGCGTGTGGGTTTGACGAGAACGAACGGACCGAGCGATGTCGGCGCCTAGAGCAGCGCCCAACCGGGTTGGCAACACGGGACACGATCCAGGAGGCTGTTCAAGTGCGGACGCAACGACAGCGAGCGTGACCCCTCCCCCCTCTGCGGGGGAGGGTGCCCCACGGAGTGGGGCGGGAGAGGGGACGCCGCTTCCGGATATGTCGCGACCACAATGACGGTCGCCACCTAAATCAGCGTCGCGCTGCCCCTCTCCCGGCTCACTGACGCTCGCCACCCTCCCCCGCAGAGGGGGGAAGGTTCTTGCGCGGCGACCGTCGCGCCTGCACCCCACAACCCGCCGTACCGTGTCCCGTAGCGCCTAGACCGGATGCCGCTCTGAGCCTCCGATGTCGCGCGGCACCCTCTCGACGAGCCGGCCCCGCTCCGTCTGAAGAGGCCTCAGACCACCAGCCCGCCCACCGGCCGCAATGCCTCGGTGCCGGGAAAGACGCTGCGCGCCAGCACCGCCGGGGAGAGGCCGAACAGGTCCGCCGCCAAGCCCTTGGCGACCGCCCGCAGATCGGTGGTCGGGGCGAGGTCCCGGCCCTGGTGGAGCTGGGCGGGGGCGAGGCCCGGCCAGTCGGCCAGCACCCGGCCGCCGCGCACCGCCCCGCCGAGGAGGAACGCCACCGTGCCGGTGCCGTGGTCGGTGCCGGTGGTGCCGTTGACCCGGGCGGTGCGGCCGAACTCGGTGACGACCAGGATCGCGGTGTCGGCCCAGCGCGGGGCCAGCACCTCGGCGAAGGCGGAAAACACCCCGTCGAGCCCGCCGAGCAGGCCGGCGAGGCGGCCGGTGGCGCCGCCCTCGTTGGCGTGGGTGTCCCAGCCGTCGAGGGCGAGGGCGGCGATGCGCGGGCCGTCGTCGGCGGCGACGAGACGCGCCGCGCCCTCGGCGAGGCCGCGCAGCCCCCCGGCCTCCTTCGGTCCGCCCTCCTTCGATCCGCCCTTGGCCAGCGCATCGACGTCGAGGCCGCGGGCGAGGGAGGCGGCGAGCGCCGGGTCGCCGGCCTCGTAGAGGGCGAGCACCCGCCGGGCGAGCTCGTCGCTCGCCCGCGGCATCCGCGGCGGCGCCCAGCCGAGGACCGGGGCCGGCCCGCGCAGGATCAGGGGCGGCACCACCCCGACGCCGAGCGCCGTGCGGGGCGCAATCCCCTCCCCGGCCGGCAGGGCGGCGACGAGGCGGTTGAGCCAGCCGCTGGCGGTGTGGCCGGGGCCGGGCTGACCGCTCTCGAGCACGTCCTGACCGTCGAAATGGGAGCGCTCGCGGTAGCCGGTGGCGCAGGCATGGACCACCAGCGCCTGCCGGGCGGCGTAGAGCCGGGCGAAGGTCGGCAGGGCCGGATGCAGGGCGAAGAAGCCGTCGAGCGGCAGGGCCGCTCCCGGCCCGTCGCGGGTGAGCGCGATGCCGGGGCGCAGGTCGGCGTAGGCGGGATCGCCCAGCGGCGCCACCGCCGAGAGCCCGTCGAGGGCGCCGCGCAGCACCACCACGACGAGGCGGGCGTCGCGGGCGCCCGGGGCGGCGGTGGCGGTGCGGGGGATCGCGCTCCAGGCGAACAGCGCGCCGGCGGTGCCGAGGATGCGGCGGCGGCTCGGATGGGTCTCGCAGAGGTCGGCGTGGTCGCTCATCGGTGTCACCGTCGTTGGAACTCGGGCGCCATCAGCAGCAGGGCGATCCCTTGCGCCCGGCTCTCCGCCCGGCGCAGCGCCGTGCGGGTCTCCTCGGTGGCGAGCGGGCCGAGCACCGCGTCGGCGAGCGCGAGCGGATCGGTGCCGGCGGCGAGCTGGCCCGCCCGGGCGGCGAGGTCGAGGCGCGCCCGCAGGCCCTCGGGCGAGGCCCAGGCGCCCGCCTCGTCCGGATAGCCGTTCGGGGCCGCGGCCGACCAGTAGGGCTGGCCGAGGCTCGCGAGCCCCGCCATCACCATCCGGGGATCCAGCGCGAGGCCGAGCCCGCGCATCGCCGCGACCAGGAATTCCTGCGGCGAGCGCACCTTGCGTTGCGCCGGGTCCCAGGCCTCCGGCGCCTCGACCAGCGCCAGCGACACGCGGGCGAGGTCGCCGTCCTGGTCGAGGAAGGTCTGGGCGAGGCGCGCCACCAGGGCGGGGGGCGGATCGTCGGCGACGAAGTGGCGGGCGAGCCGCAGGGCGACGTGACGGGCGGTGGCCGGATGGGCGGCGAGGTCGGCGAGCGCGAGCCGCAGCTGCTCGGGCCCGACATCGAGGTAGGTGCGGCCGAGCAGCGTCACCGCGCCGGGCTCGTGCTCGCCGCGGCGGAAGGCGGTCGCGCCGGGCAGGCCGTCGGCGTTGCCCTCGCGCGTGAGCGACCAGCCGGTGAGGATGCGGGCGAGCGCCGTCACGTCGTCCTGGGTGTAGCCGCTCCCGACCCCGAGGGTGTGGAGCTCCAGGATCTCGCGGCCGAGATTTTCGTTGAGGCCCTTCTGCCGGCGCTGGCCGGCCGGCGAGTTCGGGCCGACCGAGGCGACGTTGTCGAGGTAGATCAGCATCGCCGGATGGGTGGCGGCGGCGAGCAGGAGGTCGCGGAAGCGCCCGAAGACGTGCGGGCGGATCGCCTCGCGCTCGAAGGCGCCGGCCGTGACCCGCAGCTGCGGCCCCCGCGCCACCGAGACGGTGAAGTGGTTGGTCCAGAACCAGACCAAGCGCTCGGCAAACCCGATCGGTGCCGCTTGCGCGAGGGAGAGGCGCGCCGCCACCTCGGCCCGGTAGGTGCGCTCGGGGACCGGCGGCGCCGGCGGCCCTTCCGGCAGGCTCGCGTCCGGCGCGCCCTCCCGGGCGAGCTTGCGGGCCTGCTCCTCGGCGCGTAGCGCCGAGAGCAGCGTCGGCGTGGCCTCGAGGTCCGGTCCGCTCGGCAGGGCGACCGCGCCCGCCGTCACCTCCCGGCGCAGGGCGTCGCGGATCGGCTCCTGGCGGGCGAGGTCGCCGGGGCGGGCACCGAGCCCGAAGCGCCCGAGGGCGAGCGCCGTCTGCCGCGGATCGACCGTCATGCCCCTCCCCCCCTCGCACGAGGCTCCATCACGCGCCGCGCCGGCTTAACCGAGGCTGAGCGGCGGATGACGGTTTGGTAAGGTGAAGCCGGGGCGCTCAGCCCGCGAGCGCGAGCAGCCGGTCGGCGTCGACATGGGCCGCGAGATGGTCGGCCAGCCGGTCGAGCACGCGCTCGATCACTGCCTCGTAGGCCTCCGGCCCCGGCGCAGCGCCGAGGCGGGAGAGCCACAGGGCGCGCTGGCCCTCGTCGGCGAAGAGCCCGTGCACGTAGGTGCCGCAGACGAGCCCGTCGGCCGAGACGGCGCCGTCGGGGCGGCCGTCGGCGAGGCGCACGAGCGGGCGCGCCGCGTCGGGCCCGTCGGTCTCGCCGACATGCATCTCGTAGCCGGTGAACGGGGTCTCGTCCGGCAGGCTGACGCCGCGGGCCGCCGCCAGCCGCTTCTCGGGCGTGAGCACCGTCGCGACGTCGAGGAGGCCGAGGCCCGCCACCGTGCCGGGCGGGCCCTCGATGCCGTGCGGGTCGCTCAGGGAGGTGCCGAGCATCTGGTAGCCGCCGCACAGGCCGAGCACCCGCCCGCCGCGGCGGCGATGGGCCAGGATGTCGACGTCCCAGCCCTGCGCGCGCAGGAAGGCGAGGTCGGGGATGGTGGTCTTCGAGCCCGGCAGCAGCACGAGGTCGGCCGCCGCGGGGATCGGCCGTCCGGGCTCGACCAGCACCACGCTCACCCCGGGCTCGGCCCGCAGGGGGTCGAGGTCGTCGAAATTGGCGATGCGCGGCAGGACCGGCACCGCCACGACCTTGCCCCCCGGCCGCTCGGCGCCCTTGAGGCCCAGGACATCCTCGGCCGGCAGCCGTGCCGCGTCGGGAAAGTGCGGGATCAGCCCGAGCGATTCCCAGCCGGTGCGGGCGGCGATCAGCTCCATCCCGTCGGCGAACAGCGCGGGGTCGCCGCGGAAGCGGTTGACGAGGAAGCCGCGGACCATCGCCGCGTCCTCCGGATCGATCACCGCCTTGGTGCCGACGAGGCTGGCGATCACCCCGCCGCGGTTGATGTCGCCGAGGAGGATCACCGGCGTGCCGGTGGCGCGGGCAAACCCCATATTGGCGATGTCGCCCCGGCGCAGGTTGACCTCGGAGGCCGAGCCCGCGCCCTCGACGAGGACGAGGTCGGATTCCACCCGCAGGCGCCCGAAGCTCTCGACCACCGCCGCGAGCAGGCGCGGCTTCCAGTCCTGGTATTCCCGGGCCCGGGCCGTGCCGACCATGCGGCCCTGCACCACCACCTGCGAGCCGATCTCGCTCTGGGGCTTCAACAGCACCGGGTTCATGTGGACCGAGGGCGCGACGCCCGCGGCCCGGGCCTGGAGCGCCTGGGCGCGACCGATCTCGCCGCCATCGGCCGTGACGGCGGCGTTGTTCGACATGTTCTGCGGCTTGAACGGCCGGACCCGCAGGCCCCGGCGGGCGTAGAGGCGGGCGAGCCCGGCGACGATCAGCGACTTGCCGACATCCGAGCCGGTGCCCTGGATCATCAGGGCCCGGGCGGTCACGCGGCGCCTCCGGCACTCCGCCGCTTCCCCACGCGCATGGCTGCTCCGGGTGACCCGGCCGCGCCGTCGCGGCGCGGGCCGGAAAAAATTCAGACAACCACGACGGTGCCGCGGCCGGTGTGGCACGGCGGTCATAGGCGTTCGGCCACGCCCAAGCTAGCGTGGCGCCACGTATCCGTCCAACCGAGGCGCCGTCCAGTGTTCAAGTCCTTCCTGCTCGCCGGCGTCGCCGCGACCCTCCTCGCCGGTGCCGCCACCGCCGCCGACCTGCCGCGCCGCGTCGCCCCGCCGCCGGTCTTCACCCCCGTCCCGGTCTTCACCTGGACCGGCTTCTACGGCGGCCTGCACACCGACTACACCTTCACCGACCGCCAGCGCATCACCACGCTCGGCAACGACCTGACCCCGACCAACACCATCGGCAACGTCGCGACCCTGCGCCGTCCGCCGTCGGTGCGCAACGAGCAGGACGGCCTCGCCAACATCGGCGGCGGCTTCGGCTACAACTACCAGTTCACGCCGGGCTCGGGCTTCGTGGTCGGCGTCCAGGCCGACTGGGCCTGGAACGACATCCACAAGAACACCTTCTACCTCGGCCCGCAGCTCGCCGCGAACAACGGCTTCTCGGACCCGAGCGCCTTCCGTCAGGAGCTGTCCTGGCTCGGCACCGTCGTCGGCCGCGTCGGCTACGCCTTCGACCGCGTCTTCGTCTACGGCATGGGCGGCTTCGCCTATGGCGGCGTCGACTACCGCGCCAACTTCTACACCACCGCCGGCGCCAACCCGCCGCTCGCGCTGGCCTATACCGGCCGCTACAACGACCTCGAGACCGGCTACGCCTATGGCGGCGGCATCGAGTACGCCCTGCCGACCGACTCGATCTTCTCGCGCTTCAGCGTCCTCAGCCTGATCGGCGTGAAGTCCGAGGCGGTGACCGTGAAGGCCGAGTACCTGCACTACGACCTCGGCAGCCGCAACGTGCTGGTGAACAACACCGGCCTCGCGGTGAACAACGGCGTCGGCGCCCAGCCGCGCGGCTCCTACACCTCGCGCTTCCACACCGAGGGCAACCTCGTGCGCGCGGGCTTCAGCTACAAGTTCAACGGCCTCTGATCCGCACGGATCGGCTGAGCCGATACGGCGGGCCCGGCACGGGCCCGCCTCTCTCCACGGCCGCGGGGCAGACGCCCGGCGGCCGTTTTCGTTGTCGGCGGAGACGACCCTGGATGAAGCGCCCGACGCGACCTCCGGCACGCCCCTCCTCCGTCGCGCCGTTCCGGACGACGCGCCGGCACTCGCCGACCTGATCGGGCAGCTCGCCGCGCATGACGGCGACCGGGCGACGACCGACGCGGCGGCCCTGCGGGCCGACCTGTTCGGCCCATCGCCCTGGGCGGTCGCCCTGGTCGCCGAGGACGGGACGCGCCTCGTCGGCTACGCGCTCCTCGTCCGCCTGTACCGCGCCCAGGAAGCGGCGCGAATCGTGGACCTCCACCCTCTCTTCGTCGCCCCGGGCGCGCGCTGCGCCGGCATCGGCCGAAGGCTGATCCGGGCGGCCGAGGCGGAAGCGAGAGCCCAGGGCTGCGTCCGCCTCGTCGTCGGGACCCATGCCGACAACCACCGCGCGCAATCGTACGATCGGATGCTGGGATTCGCCGACCGGCCGCCCGGAGGCCCCGGGTTCGCGCGCTCGCTCGCGCCCGACCGCACGGGTGGCGACGCCCGGTTGCGACATGACGGACAGCCCGGCGACGACGCTGCGGGCCCCGCCTCACTCGCACCAGGCCGGCGCCTCGACCCCGTCCACGCGACAGCGCGCATCGAAGCTGCGGGCCAGTTCGCCGAGGCTGACCGAGGCCAGCCGCGCGACGAGCAGCGCCTCGGCCTCGCGCAGCGTGCCCTCCACCGCCTCGTTGACCACCCGCTCGACGGCGCAGGCCGGGTTCGGATGGTCGCTGCCGATCGCGAAGAGATGGGGACCGCCGACCGCGCGATGGACGTCGAGCAGCGAGACCGCGTCGAGATCCGCCGCGAGGGTCCAGCCGCCGCCATGTCCCTTGTCGGAGCGGACGTAGCCGGCCTCGCGCAAGCCCGCCATCGTGCGGCGCACGACGACCGGATGGGTGCCGAGCATCCGCCCGATCGCCTCGGAGGTCATCGGCCCGTCGTGGCGGGCCATGTGCAGGAGGACGTGGAGGGTCCGGGAGAGGCGGCTGTCGGTGCGCACGGCGCCATCCTCCACGGGACGACCGGATTGGCAAGCGCGCCGCATTACGATACTTTTGAAGTTACGTGATGCACGATCACGAAACGGAGGAGCGTCGGCGATGCGCGAGTTCGAGGATCCCGCCCGGTGGGACAAGGTGGCGGAGCACTACGAGGAGACTGCGCATCCGTTCACCGCGCGCTTCGCCGAGGCGGCGCTCGCGCGGGTGCCGCTGATCCCGGGCAGCCGCGTCCTCGACGTGGCGACGGGGACGGGCGCCCTCGCGCACGCTGCGGCGCGGACGGGCGCGCAGGTCCTGGCCGTCGATTTCTCGCCCGCCATGGTCGCCCGCGTGGCGGCCTCGGGCGGCCCTGGCATCGACGCCCGGGTGATGGACGGGCAGGCCCTCGCCCTGCCGGATGCCGGCTTCGATGCCGTGTTCTCGATCTTCGGCGTGATCCTGTTTCCCGACTGGCACCGGGGGCTCGCCGAGATGGCCCGGGTGACGAAGCCCGGCGGCCACGGCGTGGTGGCGGCCTGGCGGGAGCAGGGCGCGGCCAGCTTCCTGCTCCTGCGCCGGATCCGCGAGAAACTGTTTCCCGACCGCCCGTCCATGGCGATGCCCGACGGCGTGGCGATCCTGGGCGACCCGGACCGGCTGGCCCGGGCGATGGTCGCGGCCGGGTATCGCGGTCCGGAGATCACCCCTGTCGTGTTCGACTACGATCTCGACGTCGCGCGGCTCGACACCCCCGACACCGTGTTCGGCCTGTCGCCCGACTGGACGAACCTCGACGACGCGGACAAGGCGGCGGTGATCGCCGAGGCGCGCCGCATGGCGGAGGGACGCTCCGTCCTGCCGATCGCCTCGACCGCCCTGATCGCGGTGGCCGTGCGCTGAGGCGTGCGGTCCTCTACTCCCGACCCGCCTCGCGCAGGTGGCGGATGATGCCCGAGAAGTCCGTGCCTCCCTGCCCCGACGCCTCGAAGGCGGCGTAGATCGCTTCGGCATGGGCGCCGAGGGGCGTCGCGGCGCCGGCGCCCGCGGCGGCCTCCTGCGACAGGCGCAGGTCCTTCAGCATCAGGGCGGCGGCAAAACCCGGCTTGTAGTCGGCGTTGGCCGGCGAGGCCGGGACCGGGCCCGGCACCGGGCAGTAGGTGGTGAGCGACCAGCACTGGCCCGACGAGGTCGAGGCGACATCGAACAGGGCCTGGTGCGACAGGCCGAGCTTCTCCGCCAGCACGAAGGCCTCGGCGACGCCGATCATCGAGATGCCGAGGATCATGTTGTTGCAGATCTTGGCCGCCTGGCCGGCGCCGGCCTCGCCGCAATGCACGACCTTGCGGCCCATCTTGGCGAGGATCGGCTCGGCCCGGGCGAAGGCGTCGGCCGAGCCGCCCGCCATGAAGGTCAGGGTCGCGGCCTTGGCGCCGCCGACGCCACCCGAGACCGGGGCGTCGAGGCCGGCGAGACCGCGTCCTTGCGCCTTCTCGTGCGCGGCGCGAGCGCTCGCCACGTCGATGGTCGAGCAGTCGATCAAGAGCGCACCCGCCGCCACATGAGGCAGCACCGCGTCGTAGACCGCCAGGACGTGACGCCCCGCCGGCAGCATGGTGACGACGACCTCGGCCCCCGTCACCGCGGCCTCGGCGCTCTCGGCCACCGTCACGCCGGCCGCGCGGGCGGCGTCGAGCGCGTCGGGCATCAGGTCGAAGCCGGTCACGGCGTGGCCCGCCGCGACGAGGTTGGCGGCCATCGGCCCGCCCATGTTGCCGAGGCCGAGGAATGCGATCTGCGTCATGGCTCAGCGTGTCCTCGATTGGTTTCTGATTCTGTGAGGTACGACCATCATGGCCGGCACGGCGCTCAGCTTGCGACGAGGCCCCGCGCCACGATCACCCGCATGATCTCGTTGGTGCCCTCCAGGATCTGGTGCACCCGCAGGTCGCGGACGATCTTCTCCACCCCGTACTCCGACAGGTAGCCGTAGCCGCCGTGGAGCTGGAGCGCCTCGTTGGCGACCCGGAAGCCGGTATCGGTGGCGAAGCGCTTGGCCATCGCCGAGCGCTGGGTGGCGTCGGGATCCTTGCGGTCGAGGGCGGCCGCCGCGCCGTAGAGGAGCGCGCGGGCGGCTTCCAGCTCCGTCGCCATGTCGGCGAGGCGGAACTGCAGCGCCTGGAATTCGTCGAGGCGCTTCCCGAAGGCCTTGCGCTCGGCCATGTACGCCAAGCTCTTGTCGAGGGCGGCCTGCGCGCCGCCGAGCGAGCAGGCGCCGATGTTGAGCCGGCCGCCGTCGAGCCCCGCCATGGCGATGCGAAAGCCGATCCCCTCCTCGCCGAGGCGGTTCTCGACCGGCACCCGGCATCCCTCGAAGATCACCGCCCGGGTCGGCTGGGCGTTCCAGCCCATCTTGCGCTCGTTCGGGCCGAAGGACAGGCCGGGCGCGTCGGCGGGCACCACCAGGGTCGAGATGCCCTTCGGTCCCGCCTCGCCGGTTCGCACCATCGTCACGTAGAAATCCGCCGCGCCGGCGCCTGAGATGAACTGCTTGGCGCCGTCGAGGACGTAATGGTCGCCGTCACGGCGCGCGGCGGTGCGCAGCGACGCGGCGTCCGAGCCCGAGCCCGGCTCGGTCAGGCAGTAGGCGGCGACCTGATCCATCCGGCACAAGCCCGGCAGGAAGCGCGCGCGCTGGTCCTGCGACCCGAACCGGTCGATCATCCAGGCGGCCATGTTGTGGATCGACAGGAAGGCCGCCACCGTCGGGCAGCCGAGGCTCAGCGCCTCGAAGATCAGGGCCGCGTCGAGCCGGGTCAGCCCCGAGCCGCCATGCTCCTCGGAAACATAGATGCCGCCCATGCCGAGGGCGGCGGCTTCCCGCAGCACGTCGAGGGGGAAATGCTTGCGCTCGTCCCAGTCGAGGGCGTGCGGCGCGATCCGCTCGGCCGCGAAGCTGCGCGCCATGTCGCGGATCGCGATCTGGTCCTCGGGGAGGGTGAACAGGGTCATGGCGGCGGTTCCTCCCGTTCTATGTCGACTATTGTCTGTGCCCGGCCTTGGAATGGGGCGCGTTTCTCCTCTCCCCGCGGGCGGGGAGAGGGGAAACCCGTGCCACTCGCGTAAAGCCCGGATGGCTCCCGCACGCCTGACAGGCGTTACTGCATCACCGGCATCGAGAACTGCGCGCCTTCCTTCACCCCCGACGGCCAGCGCTGGGTGACCGTCTTGGTCTTGGTGTAGAAGCGCACCGCGTCGGGGCCGTGCTGGTTGAGGTCGCCGAAGCCCGAGCGCTTCCAGCCGCCGAAGGTGTAGTAGGCCAGCGGCACCGGGATCGGCACGTTGATGCCGACCATGCCGACCTGGACCTTGGCGGCGAAGTCGCGGGCCGCGTCGCCGTCGCGGGTGAAGATCGCGACGCCGTTGCCGTATTCGTGCTCGTTGGGCAGCCGCAGCGCCTCGGCGTAGTCCTTGGCCCGCACCACCGAGAGCACGGGACCGAAGATCTCTTCCTTGTAGATCCGCATCTCCGGCGTCACGTGGTCGAACAGGCAGCCGCCCATGTAGAAGCCGTTCTCGTAGCCCTGCATCTTGAAGCCCCGGCCGTCGACCGCGAGCTTGGCGCCCTCGTTCACGCCGATCTCCACGTAGTTGCGCACCCGCTCCAGCGCCGCCTTGGTCACGAGCGGGCCGTAATCGGCGCTCGGATCGGTGGACGGGCCGATCTTCAGGCTCTCGACCCGCGGGATCAGCTTGCTCATCAGGGCGTCGGCGGTCTTCTCGCCGACCGGCACCGCCACCGAGATCGCCATGCAGCGCTCGCCGGCCGAGCCGAAGCCGGCACCCATCAGGGCGTCGACCGCCTGGTCCATGTCGGCGTCCGGCATGATGATCATGTGGTTCTTGGCGCCGCCGAAGCACTGGGCGCGCTTGCCCGTCGCGGTCGCCCGGGCATAGACGTACTGGGCGATGTCGGAGGAGCCGACGAAGCCGACCGCCTGGATGAGGTCGTCGTCGAGGATCGCGTCGACCGCTTCCTTGTCGCCGTTGACGACATTGAGGATGCCGGCTGGGAGACCCGCCTCGATCATTAGCTCGGCGAGCCGCATCGGCACGCCCGGATCGCGCTCCGAGGGCTTGAGGATGAAGGCGTTGCCGCAGGCGATGGCGGGGGCGAACTTCCACATCGGGATCATGGCGGGGAAGTTGAACGGCGTGATGCCGGCGACGACCCCGAGCGGCTGGCGCATCGAGTAGATGTCGATGCCGGGGCCCGCTCCTTCCGTGTACTCGCCCTTCTGCAGGTGCGGGATGCCGCAGGCGAACTCCACCACCTCGACGCCGCGCTGGATGTCGCCCTTGGCGTCGGGAATGGTCTTGCCGTGCTCGCGGGCGAGCAGGTCGGCGAGGCTGTCCATCTCGCGGGCGACGAGGTCGAGGAAGCGCATCATCACGCGGGCGCGGCGCTGCGGGTTGGTGGCGGCCCACCCGATCTGCGCCTTGGCGGCGTTCTCGATCGCCGCGCGCATCTCGTCCCGGCTCGCGAGCGCCAGGCGCCCGATCACCTCGCCGGTCATCGGCTGGTAGAGGTCCGAGAAGCGGCCCGAGCGGCCGGAAACGTGCTCGCCGCCGATGAAGTGCCCGACTTCGCGCGCCATGAGGGATCCTCCCTGGATCAGATGTCTTGCGCGCACCTTGCCCTGGCGATCCGCATGACGGAAGGGGCAGGAGAGCGGAACGGGTGTGCGCGGATGCGGGAACCGGACGGTGCCAAGGACGACGGGGTACGGGGCGATGGGGCCAGGAGCGAGGGGGCCAGGAGCAGCGACGGGACACGGGGCGACGTGTGGGACGATTACCGCTTCGTGCTGGCGGTGCACCGGGCCGGCACGGTCTCGGCGGCGGCGCGCCGGCTCGGGGTCGACCACGCGACGGTGATCCGGCGGATCGACCGGCTGGAGCGGCGTCTCTCCGAGAAGCTCTTCCACCGCCGGGCCTCGGGCTACACCGCGACGCAGGCCGGGCTGGCGCTGGTCGCCACCGCCGACGGGATCGAATCGGCGATCATCCACGGCGAGGCGGCGATCGGCCGGGCGGCCTCGCAGCTCGTCGGCACGGTGCGGATCGGCGCGCCGGACGGCTTCGGCAGCGCCTTCCTGGCCCCCCGCCTGACCGGCCTGATCGAGCGCCACCCTCAGCTCGACATCGAGCTCGTGGCGACCGCCCGGCTGTTCAGCCTCTCGAAGCGCGAGGCCGACATCGCCATCGGCCTGAGCCTGCCGCCGGAGGGCCGCATCGTCGGGCGCAAGCTCACCGACTATGCGCTCAAGCTCTACGCCGCCCCGGCCTACCTCTCCCGGCACCCGCCGATCCGCGAGCGGCGCGACCTTCAGGGCCACCGCTTCGTCGGCTACATCGACGAGCTGCTCTACTCGCCGGAACTCGACTACCTGCACCAGGTCGCCCCCGGGGCCGGGGCGCGGCTTCGCAGCGCCAACCTCAACGCCCAGCTCCAGGCGACGGTGGCGGGCCTCGGCGTCGCGGTGCTGCCCTGCTTCATGGCCTCCGGGCGCCCGGACCTCGCCTGCGTGCTGCCGGACGCGGTGTCGCTCACCCGCAGCTTCTGGCTGATGATGCACGCCGACAGCCGCGACCTCGCCCGCATCCGGGCGGTGGCCGAGCACATCTACGCGGTGGTCGAGGCGGAGCGGGACCTGTTCGCCCCCGGCGGGTGAGGCGGTCCCGCGGAGTGGCCGGATCAGTCGCGTCAGGCCGGAGGCAGCGCGTCGGCAGCCCGGCGCAGGGCGTCGCTCATCCGCGCCTCCCAGCCCGGACCGGTCGCCTTGAACCGGGCCACGACGTCCGCGTCCAGCGTCATAGAGATTCCGACCCGACGCCCGGCCGCGATCGCCTCGCGGTCCTGCATCAGGCTCGCATGGAGATCCGGAAAGGCCTCCCGGAATGGCACGGCCCGGCGAAATTCCTCGTCGGTCGATTCCGGATCGTCACAGACCTCGTCCCAGTCGTCCTGCGTGTAATCCGGATTGGGAACATAGCCGGGCGCGTGGTCGGGTTTTCTCGAATCAGAGTTGCTCGACATGAACACGCTCCTTCAGATTGGCGGGGCGCAGGCTGATGACCGAGAAAGCTTCCGTACCGAGCGGGGAAGCCACCACCACGACGATCAGGCGGCTCCTGAACCATCCGATCAGCTTGAACCGTCCCCGTCCCGTTCGGCTCGGCCGTGTTTCCAGCAGGACTGCCGTCGCAAAATCGAACTGCGCCGTGATGTCGGCGAAGTCCAGGCCATGCTTTTGAAGGTTGGCCCGGCGCTTCGGCTCGTCCCACTCTATGCGCACGGGATATCGGGTCTCCGCCGCGGCGGGTCAACGACCTGCCGCAGCGTCATCCTACCCTACTCCCCCAGGATCGCCACCGCCCGGGTCCAGCCCGCCGAGGCGCCCTTGATCTTCACCGGGAAGCACGCGACCGTGAACCCGGTCGCCGGCAGGGCCTCCAGGTTGGCGAGCTTCTCGATCTGGCAGTAGCCGGCCTCGCGCCCGGCCTTGTGGCCCTCCCAGATCAGGCTCGCATCGCCGGTCGCGGCGTAGCGGCGGGCGGTATGGGAGAACGGCGCGTCCCAGCTCCAGGCATCGGTGCCGACGACGCGCACGCCCTGCCCGGTCAGGTGCAGGGTCGCGGCCCGGCCCATGCCGCAGCCGGAATCGACGTAGTCGGCCTGTCCGAAGCGGGCGCCGGCGCCCGTGTTCACCAGCACGATGTCGAAGGGCTTCAGGACATGGCCGATGCGGGCGAGCTCGCGGTCGATCTCGTCGGGCATCACCACGTGGCCGTCGGGCAGGTGGCGGAAATCGAGCTTCACGCCGGGCCGGTAGCACCAGTCGAGGGGCACCTCGTCGATGGTGATCGCCCGGGCGCCGCCATCCATGGTCGGGTGGTAGTGCCAGGGCGCGTCGAGATGGGTGCCGTTATGGGTGGTGAGCTGCACGCTCTCGACCGCCCAGCCCTGGCCGTCCGGCAGGTCCTCGGGCTTCAGGCCCGGAAACAGCCCGGCGACCATCGGGGCCGAGGCCGCATGGTCCATGTAGGTCACGGTCGGCCGCTGGAACGGCGGGTCGGCCGGAACGTCGTTCTCGATCGCGATGGAGAGGTCGATCAGTCGGGACATTCCGGCGGCTCCTGCGAGGGTAGAGCGGCCTGCATCCTCCCGTCACACGGTCCTGGCAAGGGACCCGCCCGGCCACGAGCCCGGCTACGAGAAGGACCCCGCATGACGCCGACGATCCGCCCGATCGAGGATGCCGACATACCGGCGGTGATCGCCCTGTGGCACGCGGCCGGCGTGGCGCGGCCCTGGAACGACCCGGCCACCGACATCGCCTTCGCCCGGCGGGGGCCGCACGGCACCGTCCTGGTGGCGGAGATCGACGGATCGGTCGCCGCCACCGCGATGGCCGGCGAGGACGGGCACCGCGGCTGGCTCTACTACGTGGCGGTGCATCCAACGCATCAGGGCAGCGGGCTCGGGCGCGTCATGGTCGAGGCGGCGGAGGCGTGGCTCGCCGCGCGCGGCGTCTGGAAGGTGCAGCTCCTGGTGCGGCGCGAGAACGACGGCGTGCTCGGGTTCTACGACCATCTCGGCTACCGCGACACGAACGCCGTCTGCCTCCAGCGGGTGATCGCGCCGGCGTGAGGCCCGTCGCGCCCGGCTACGCCCCTCCCCCCTCCCGCCCCGGCCAGATCACCCAGTGCAGGTCCGGCGTCTCGGCGAAGAGGCGGCGGTGCTGGGCCACCGCATAGTTGTCGGTCATGCCGGCGATGAAGTCGGCGACGCGGCGGGGCGTGCGGGGATCGTCGGGACCGGAGAGGCCCGCGCTCCATTCCTCGGGCATCCGGGTCGGGTCGCGGCGGAAGGTCGAGAACAGGTCCTCGACGATCGCGGCGGCGCGGCGGCGCACCGCCATCACGCCGGGATGGCGGTACATCCGGGCGAACAGGAAGGTCTTGATGTCCCGGTCGGCCGCCGCCATCGGTTCCGAGAAGGCGACCACCGGGGCGGCGGCGTGGCGGATCGCGGCGGCATCCGCCGGCTGCAGGGCGGCGAGGCGCCGCTCGGCCTCGGCGATCACGTCCTCGACGAAGCGGGTGATGACCCGGCGGGCGAGCTCGTGCACCACCCGCGAGCGCTCGAGGCCCGGATAGGTGGTGCGGATCTCGTCGAGGAGGCCGGCGAGGAACGGCACCTCGTTCAGGTCGTCGAGGCCGAACAGGTCGGCGCGCAACCCGTCGTCGAGGTCGTGGGCGTCGTACGCGATGTCGTCGGCGAGCGCCGCCACCTGGGCCTCGGGCCCGGCGAAGGTCGCGAGCTCGAGGTCGTTGATCGCGTTGTACTCGGTGATCGCCATCGGAATGCCGCCCGCCGCGTAATGCGGCGTCGGCCGCCCGTCGCGGGTCAGGAGCGGGCCGTTGTGCTTGACCAGCCCCTCCAGCGTCTCCCAGGTCAGGTTGAGCCCGTCGAAGGTGGCGTAGCGGCGCTCGAGCCGGGTCACCAGCCGCAGGGCCTGGGCGTTGTGGTCGAAGCCGCCATGCTCGGCCATGCAGGCGTGCAGCGCGTCCTCGCCGGTATGGCCGAAGCAGGTGTGGCCGAGGTCGTGGGCCAGCGCCAGCGCCTCGGCCAGGTCCTCGTCGAGGCCGAGCGCGCGGGCGAGCGCCCGGGCGATCTGGCTCACCTCCAGGGTATGGGTCAGGCGGGTGCGGTAATGGTCGCCCTCGTGGTGGACGAACACCTGCGTCTTGTGCTTGAGGCGCCGGAAGGCGGCCGAGTGCACGATCCGGTCGCGGTCGCGCTGGAAGTCGCTGCGGGTCGGCGAGCCGGGTTCCGCGATCAGCCGCCCGCGCGACGCGGCAGGATCGCTGCCGTAGGGGGCCCGCCAGCGCTCGCCTGTCCGTCTCACGTCCCGTGCCCCCTCATCCGCCCGCGCGCCGCAGTTGCGGCCCGGGGCCGCCGTTCTTATGTTGCCATCGCACGCCGGACCCCCACCCGAGAAGCCGTCGATGACCCCGATCACCCTGACGTCCCGCGCCGCCCGCCGCATCAACGAGATCATGGGCGCCGAGCCCCCGGGCTCGATGCTGCGCATCAGCGTGAATGGCGGCGGCTGCTCCGGGTTCCAGTACGCCTTCGACATCGCGAAGGATCGCACCGACGACGACCTCGCGGTGGAGCGCGACGGCGCGACCGTCCTGGTCGATCCGACCTCGCTCCCGTACATGGAGGGCGCCACGATCGACTTCGTCAACGACCTGATCGGCCAGTCGTTCAAGATCGAGAACCCGCAGGCCACCGCCTCCTGCGGCTGCGGCACCTCGTTCTCCCTGTAATCCCGCCAGCCATCCTTCCGGGACGTTCCGCCATGACCCGCTCACTGACAACGGGCGTGGCCCGGGCCGCGCTCGGTGTCGTCGCCTGCGCGACGCTGGCCGCCGCCCTGCCGGCGGCCGTGCCGCTCCTCGCCGGCCCGGCGCTCGCGCAACAGCCCCCTGCCCCCACCGCCACGGTCGCCCTCGACGCGGTGGTGCTGTCGCTCGGCCCCGTCACCCTCAAGGCGCCGACGCTCGAGCTGCGCGGCACCGCCCTGTCGCGGGACGAGGCACGGGCGATCCTGGACCCGGCCGGGCCGGCCCCGTGGCGCACGCGGCTCGAGCGCCTGAGCGCCCGCGAGATCGTGATCCCGGTCCTGCGGGTCGAGCAGCCCGCGGGCGGCCGGGTGCAGGTCGCGGTCTACCACGACGTCGTCGCGCGGGACGTGACGGCAGGCCGGATCGGGGTCCTGGAGGCCGGCGGCGCCACCCTGACGGTCGAGGGGCCGGGCCCCGACGCGGCCGGGGCCTACGGCCGCTTGAGCGCCCGCGAGCTCGACCTGCCGGGCCTCGCGCGCCTGCTCACCGAGCCCGGAGGGCCCGATGCGGCGCCGATCCGGGTCTATGCCGGCGTCACCGCCGAGGACATCGCGCTCACCGGCCCCGACGGGGCGGCGTTCCGCATCGCCCGCATCGACGCCCGCGACCTCACCGGCCGGCCGACCACGATCCCCTGGGGCGAGACCGTCCGGGCGCTCGCGGAGGGCGCCGGCCGCAAGGACGCGCCGGAGCGCTCCCGCATGGCGGGCCTCGCCGCCGACCTGATCGACGGCCTCGGGATCGGCGGCCTCGAGATCAGCGGACTGACCCTGGCGGCGCCCGGTGGGCCGGCCGCAACGCCCGGAGGACCGGCCGCGGGACCCGGCGCGAAGCCGGTCCTGGCCAGCCTGGCACGGCTGACCTACGGGCCGGAGGGCGAGGCCAAACCCGGGGCCGGCAATACCGCAGCCGGCCAGCCCGGCCTCGGCGAGATGCGGGCCGAGGGGCTGGCCGTCGAAGCGCCGGCCGGCCGCGTCGCGCTGAAAGGACTGACCCTGTCGGGGCTGTCGCTCAAGCCGGTGCTGGAAGGCCTGCGCCGGGCCGCCGCCGGGCCGCTCGACCCGGCCGAGATGCGCCGCTACGCCCCGGCGCTCGCCCGCATCGCGGTGGAGAGCCTCGACGTCGATCTGCCGGCCCAAGGTTCGCCGGGCCAAGGTTCGCCGGCCCCAGGCCCGGGGGCGGACCCGCTCCGGCAGGCCTCGGGGCCGCTCCGCTTCGCCCTGCGCGGCGGGAGCCTCGCCATGAGCGAGGTGCGCGACGGGGTGCCGACCGCCTCGCGGCTGACCATCGACGGACTGACCGGCGCGGTGCCGCCCGACACCACGGCGCCGCTCCTCTCGGACCTCGCCGGCCTCGGCTATACCGGCCTGGACCTCTCCGGCACCGTGGACGCCCGCTGGGACGAGGCCGCCCGCGAGCTGACCTTCAAGGACGTGACGCTGACCGGAAAGGACATGGGCACCGCCCGGATCACCGGCACGATCGGCGGGATCGGCAAGGAGGTGTTCGATCCCGAGCCGATGGTCTCGTCCCTGGCGCTGCTCGGCGCCAGCGCCAAGTCGCTGGCGCTCACGCTCGAGAATGGCGGCCTGTTCCAGCGCTTCGTCGACCAGCAGGCCAAGGCCCAGAGCCTGAAGCCCGAGGAGCTGCAGCGCGAATACGGCACCGCCGCGATGCTGGGGATCCCCGCCGTGCTTGGCGGCTCGCCGTCGGCCAAGGCGCTCGGCCAGGCGGTGTCGCGCTTCGTGGTCAAGCCCGGGCGGCTCTCGGTCCGCGCCGCCGCCAAGGACCCGGCCGGGCTCGGCCTGATCGACTTCAGCACCGCGCCGAGCCCGGGCAAGATCTTCGACCGCCTGACGGTGGAAGCCCAGGCCGAGTGATACGAGATCCGGAAGATGACTTCCGGATCTCGTATCACCAGCCAGCGCGGCGCCTGAGCGAAGCCGCTTTCCGCATCGCGAAGCGATCAATCGGAAAGCGTATGAGGCTCCGGCCCCCCGCCCGGCCAGAGACATCGCAGGAACGAGGAAAGCGTCGGGAGGGTGGATCGCCCTCCCGCGCGGGGCAACGACGAGACCGTCCGGACTGGCCCGACCCGGCACGCAACACGCGACGCAATCGCGCCGCAACAGTCACGCCGTAACCACCCCGTCATCGACGGCCCGAGGAGGCCGGGACGGGGACTTGCGATGCGGACCATCCTTGCGATCCTGAACGTTCTGGCCGGCGCGCGACCGCCCCTTGCGGCCGGTTCCGCGCGCCCTGCGCCGGCCGAGGCGGCAAGCGGCGCGACCGCAACCCATCGCCTCCCGCGGCGGCCCTCCATCGGCTGACGCCGCGGTCGCGACGATCCGCGCCTCCATCGCGCCCGCCGCCCGCTCGGCCCTCCCGCGCAACGACCCCATCCGAAGGACAGACCCATGACCCCGATCCGGAACTGGACCGGCCTCGCCGCGCTCGTGCTGCGCATCCTGATCACGGTGGTGTTCGTGGTTGCGGCCGGCCTGAAGTTCGGCGCCGCCCCGTTCGAGGTCGCGGGCTTCGCGCGCTTCGGCTACCCGGCGTGGTTCATGTACGTGGTGGGCGCCGCCCAGCTCTACGGCGCGGTTCTGCTCTGGGTGAGGGGCGCCACGGCGTTCGGCGCCCTCCTGCTGATGGCCATCATGGCGGGGGCGGTCGCCAGCCATCTCGGCGCCGGCGATTCCGTCGCCCTGATGCTGCCGGCGCTGGTGCTGCTGATCCTGCTCGCCGGCCTCGCCTACGGGCACCGGGACGACGTCACGCTGTCGCTGCGCCGGATCGCGGCCCAGCGCGCCTGAGGCGCGGGGCCCCCGCCCCGCTCAATAGGCGTTCTCGGTCTTGAACAGCGCCAGCGGCGTCATCGCCAGGATCTGCAGGTCGAAGAACACCGACCAGTTCTCGATGTAGTACAGGTCGTGCTCGACGCGGCGCTGGATCTTCTCGTTGGTGTCGGTCTCGCCGCGCCAGCCGTTGATCTGGGCCCAGCCGGTGATGCCGGGCTTGACCTTGTGGCGCGCGAAGTAGCCGTCGACGACCTGGTCGTAGAGGGTGTTGGCCGCCTTGGCCTGAAGGGCGTGCGGGCGCGGACCGACCAGCGACAGGTCGCCCTTCACCACGTTGATGAGCTGGGGCAGCTCGTCGAGCGAGCTCTTGCGGATGAAGCGGCCGACCGGGGTCACCCGCGGATCGCCCTTGGTGACGATCTTGCTTGCCGCGTAATCGCACTGGTCGGTGTACATCGACCGGAACTTGTAGACGTCGATGATCTCGTTGTTGAAGCCGTGGCGCTTCTGCCGGAAGAAGACCGGGCCGCGCGAGGTGAGCTTCACGGCGAGGCCGACGCCGAGCATCACCGGCGAGAGCAGGATCAGCAGCACGGCGCCGACCACCCGGTCGAACACGCCCTTGACCACCACGTCCCAGTCGGCGATCGGCCGGTCGAAGACGTCGAGCACCGGCACGGAGCCGAGATACGAGTAGCTGCGCGGGCGCAGGCGGAGCTTCGAGGCGTGGGCCGAGAGGCGGATGTCGACCGGCAGCACCCAGAGCTTGGCCAGCATCTGCAGGATGCGCGCCTCGGCCGAGATCGGCAGGGTGAACACGATCAGGTCGACCTTGGTGCGCCGGGCGAAGGTCACGAGGTCGCTCACGGTGCCGAGCTTGGGGTAGCCGGCGACGACGTCGGCCGAGCGGCCGTCGGTGCGGTCGTCGAACAGACCGACGACCTTGAGGCCGGAATCGCCCTGCGCCTCGATCGCCCGGATCAGCGCCTCGGCCGGCTCGCCCCCGCCGACGACGGCGACGCGCCGGTCGAAGCGGCCGCGGCGCATCTGCGCGCTCACCACCAGGGACAGGACCAGCCGCCCGACGACCAGGAGCGCCAGCCCGCCGCCGTAGACGGTGCCGAGCCACAGGCGCGAGTAGTTGTCGCCGAGCTTGGCGAAGAACAGCACCGTGGCGGCGAGCAGCATCACCAGCGACCAGCCGAGCACCACCCGGGCGCCGACGCTGAAGAAGGCCCGGAACGCCCGGATGCCGTAGGCGCCGAGCGCCTGCAGCACCAGGACGTTGAGGCCGGCGAGCCCGAGGATCGCCGCGACGTAGCCGAGATGCAGCGGCACCACGCCGGCGAGGAGCCCGCGCTGGGCGCACAGGCCGGCGAGCGCCACGAGGACGAACTCGACCGCCCGCACGCAGCCGGTGAACACCACCGGTGACACCGCCGGGTCCGGGCGCACCGGCGCCACGGTCTCGGCGGGAGGCACGGCCTCGCGCTCGTGGCCGGGCCGGCCGAGCGGGCCGCCCTGGTCGGCTGCCACGGTCTTGAGGATGTCGCGGACGTCGAACGCACTCATGGCACGGTTCCGGTCACGGCTCGCGGAGGTGGCCCCCGCATCGATCTAGGTGGAAAGGGGAATATCGCCCGTCGGCACTGACGGAAGGATTAAGAAGCCCGCAATCGAATCGCTAAAAATCGACCGAAGGGGCCGGGTGGGGCCCGGCCGGTCTCAGCCCCCCGGCGATCCGCCGGCGGGCGGCGGCGTAGCCGGCGAGGCCGTCCTCGGCCATCTGGTCCATCGAGAACCGGCAGCGGATGAAGGCGCTCAGGCCCGCCGCCTCGTCGCGACGCGCCTCGGGATCCTGGTCGACCTTGCGCAGGATCGCGCCCGCGAGGGCCGCGGCGTCGTTCGGCGGCACCAGGGCGGCGGCGGCGGGCCCGAAGATCTCCGGGATCCCCCCGACATCCGTCGAGACCATCGGCTGGGCCGCGGCCGCTGCCTCCAGGATCACGTAGGGCAGCGATTCGGCGAGGGAGGGCACCACCATCACGCGGGCGCGGCTCAACGCGGCGCGGATCGGCTGGGGCGGCTCGAACCGCACGTCCTCGGCGAGGCCGAGCGCCGCGACCCGCGTGCGCAGGGTGTTCTCGTCCGGTCCCGAGCCGACCACCAGCAGGGTCAGGCGCCGTCCGTGCTCGCGGCGCAGGCGCGCCAGCGCCTCGAACAACACCGGGACGCCCTTCGCCTCGCGCAATTCGCCGATATAGACGAGGTCGAGGGCGTCCGGCGCCCGGTCGATCGGGGCGAATTCCTCGGTGGCGATGCCGTTGTGGACGATCCGCACCAGCCGGCTGGTCGGACCGACATAGGCCCGGTAGCGCCCGGCGATGAAGTCGCTCTCGAACAGGAAGACGTCGGTGCGGGCGGTGAGCACGCGCTCGGCCTGCATGTAGAGGCGGTGGAGCGCCGAACCCGGACGGTAGTTGAAGCTGCCGCCATGCGGCGTGTAGGCCCGCACCGGGCGCAAGGCCGGCCCGACCGGGACCAGGCGGGCGAACAGGCCGCCCTTCGAGCCGTGCCCGTGCAGCACGGTCGGCGCGGCGCGGCGCACGAGGCGCGACAGGGCGGCGAGCGCCGAGAGGTCGCTCGGATGCGGGTTGCGGCGCATCGGCAGGCGGGTGACGCCGAGCGTCAGGTGCGGGGCGAGGGCGGCGAGGGCCGCCTCGGCCCGGGCGCCGCCGGTGCTGGCGTCGCAGAACAGGCCGACGTCGTGGCCGGCCGCGGCCTGGAGCCGGGCGACGTCGACGACGTGGCGAAAGAGGCCGCCGACCGGGGCCCGGAAGACGTGCACGATCCGCTCCCGCGGCGCGGCGGCGGCGACGGGCGCGGCGTCCCGCGGAGCGGGATCGGCGACGAGGCGGAGTGGGGAGGCGGCCACGGGCGTGTCCTCAGGCTCGATGACGGCGCCGCGGCGCGCGGCAGCCTCCATCTCGCCCCGGGCCCGTACCCGGCCGGTTAAAGTCCGATCGAAAGTTGAGTCCGTACCCGGATCGACGGGCACGTGGTTAACCGGAGGTCAGTGGAAGTCTCGGCGGAAGTCGAGGCCGGGAGACCGTCCGCCAGGACAGGGGCCTGCGCCGCGCCGGACGGGGGAAGGCCCGCCGGCGGGACGTCAGAACCAGCGCTCCTTGACGACGATCGTGTCGCCGGGGCGGACCGGGTAGGTCATCGGCACGATGCCCGAGACGAGGCCGGTCGGCCCCTCGCGGGTGACGACGGCGTAGTCGCGGGCGGCGCGGGGCCCGAAGCCCGCCGCGATCGCCACCGCTGTCTCGACCGTCATGCCGCTGACATAGGGGTACTGGCCCGAGGTCGTGACCTCGCCCAGGATGAAGAACGGCCGGTAGACCTCGACCTCGACCGTGACGTGGGGTTCGCGGACGTAGCCGTCGCGCAGGCGCGCCTCGATGGCGCGGGCGGCCTGGGCGGTCGAGCCGCCCGCGACCTTGACCGGGCCGATCAGCGGCAGGGCGATGCGCCCGGCCCCGTCCACCGCGTAGATGTTCGAGAGGTTGTCCTGCCCGAAGACGATCACCCGGAGCTTGTCGCCGGCCGCCAGGGAATAGGCGGCGCCGACCGAGCCCGTTCCCGTCTCGTCGAGCAGAGCAGTCCGGTATTCCGGTCGCAGGCAGCCCCCGAGCGCGATGGTGGTCGCCACGGTGGTCGCCATGCCGGTGAGGAGGGCGCGTCGGTTCATCGCTTCCGGCCAGTCCAGATCGTGTCGGCGGGGTCTGATGCACCGAGGTCTAGGGCGGCATGGTTAATGAAGTCTCACCCGGACGCGAGGTCGGGCGAGACGTGCGCAAGCGGATCGCCCGCCCCGCCAGCGCCTTAACTCGTCGGCAACCTTAATCGGGTGTTATCGGGGCGCGGCCCGGACCAGGGCCGTCTCTCCCCGCGTCCTGACAGACGGTCCGCCATGCCCCGCGTCTTCCCCTTCGCCGAGCGGTCGCGTGCCCGCCTGCCCGACCGCCTGGCCGGGCGCGGCCGCAACGGCCAGGACGAATCCCGCTCCGACCTTCCGCCCCGCGACGAGACCGGGCGCGGATCCCCGGACGGCCTGACCCTCGCCGATGTCGGCCGCCTGCTGCGGCGGCGCTGGCTGGTGATCCTGCTGCCGACGCTCGCGGCCTTCGGGCTCGCGGTCGTCTTCGTCCAGGTGGTCACGCCGCGCTACACCGCGGAGACCAAGCTCCTGCTCGAGAGCCGCGACAGCGCGCTGACGCGGCTGCAGCAGGACCGGGGCGAGCTGCCCCAGCCGATCGACGAGCAGGCGGTGGCGAGCCAGGTCCAGGTGGTGATGTCGCGCGACATCGCCCGCGAGGCGATCAAGAGCCTCGGCCTCGTCGGCAACCCCGAATTCGACCCGATGGTGAAGGGCGTCGGCGGCCTCCAGCAGGTGCTGGTGATGCTCGGCCTCGCCCAGAACCCCCTCGACCGCGAGCCGGTCGACCGGGTGCTGGAAAAATACTTCGAGCGGCTGCTGGTCTACCCGGCCGGCAAGTCGCGGATCCTGACGATCGAGTTCCGTTCGAAGGATCCCGAGCTGGCCGCGAAGGCCGCCAACACGATCTCGGACCTCTACCTCTCCTCGCTCGCCGCCGCCAAGGTCGACACCGCGCGCTACGCCTCGACCTGGCTCGGCTCCAACATCGAGACCCTGCGCAGCCGCGTCGCCGAGGCCGAGGGCAAGGTCGAGGTGTTCCGGGCCCGCAACGGCCTGATCGGCAGCGGCGGTACCGCCAACCAGCCGCTCGCCGCCCAGCAGCTCGCCGAGATCTCGACCCAGCTGACCCAGGCCCGCGCCGCCCAGGCCGATGCCGGCGCCAAGGCCAAGCTGATCCGCGAGCTGCTCAAGGACGGCCGTAGCTTCGAGATCCCGGACGTCGCCAACAACGAGCTGATCCGCCGCCTCGTCGAGCAGCGCATCGGCCTCAAGGCGCAGCTGGCGCTGGAGGCCCGCACGCTGCTGCCCCAGCACCCGCGGATGAAGGAGCTCGGCGCCCAGCTCGAGGGCCTGGAGACGCAGATCCGCGCCGCCGCCGATCGCGCGGTGCGCACGCTCGAGAACGATTCCCGCATCGCCGGCAGCCGGGTCGAGAGCCTGCAGGCGGCGGTGGACGCCCAGCGCACCGTCGTCGCCAAGGCGAACGGCGACGAGGTCGCGCTGCGGGCGCTGGAGCGCGAGGCCAAGGCCCAGCGCGAGCAGCTCGAATCCTACCTCGGCCGCTTCCGCGAGGCCGCCGCCCGCGACGAGGCGAGCGCCGCCCCGGCGGATGCCCGGGTGGTCTCCCGCGCGGTGGTGCCCGACCTGCCGTCCTTCCCCAAGAAGCTGCCGATCGTCCTGTTCGCGACGGTGATCGCCTTCCTGTTCGCCGTCGGCGGCATCGTCGCCAAGGCGCTCCTCGCCGGCGATCCGCCCGGCCGGGGCCGCGGCCGCCCGCCGCTGCGTCGCCCCGAGACGGAGGCCGAGGCCCCCGTCGCGGCGCCGAGCGCGGTACCGATGCCCCAGGCCGCCGCCGCCCTCGCGGCGGAGCCGGACGGCGAGGCGATGCCCGCCCCGGTCGTCGCGGCGGACCCGGGCCCCGCCGTCGCGCATCCGGCCGTCGCGCCGACGGACCCGGCCCACCCCGTCGTCGCCTCGTCCGCACAGGGCCCGACCGCCCCGATCCCGCCAGCCCAGGTCCCACTCGCCGAGATCCCGCTCGCCGAGATCCCACTCGCCGAGATTCCCTTGGCCCAGATCCCGCCCGTGCAGGCCGCGCCGACCCCCGCCGCGAAGGCGCCGGCCGAGCCGCGCTACGACCTCGACGTCCTGGTGGCGCGGCTCGACGCGGTCGAGACCGCCGGGGCCGGCCGGCGGGTGCTCCTCGTCGGCACCGGCGAGGGCACCGATCTCGACGACCTCGCCCGCAGCCTCGGCCGTGCCGCCGCCCTGCATGGCCGCGCCCTGCTGGTGCGCCTCGACGGCCCGGCGGACGCGCATCCGGGCCTCACCGACCTCGTCGCCGGCCGGGCCGACTTCACCGCGGCGATCCGGCGCGAGGCCGGCCCGCGCCTGAACCTGATCGGCCGCGGCCGCGGCGAGACCCGGATCCTGGCCGCCGGGGGCGAGGCACTCGGGCTGACCTTCGACGCCCTCGGCGAGGCCTACGACTGGGTGATCGCCTCGGTCGGGGACGGCTTCTCGGCCGAGACCCGGGCGCTGGTGAGCGCGGTGGCGGCCTGGATGGACGCGGTGGTGATCGCCTCGAACGCGGAGGCCGACGACCCGCGCCTCGTCGGGCTGTTCGACACCGCCGAGGCGGCCGGCGTGCCGGACGTGATCGTGGCCCAGGACCGGACGCCGGTGGAGGTCCCGATGCCGTCCTACCCGCTGCGCCGCTCGGCCTGAGGCCGGCGCCTTTCGCGCCGGAGCGGAGTGTCGGTTCCCCCGGGCGCCACACCGGCCCCCGGCGGCTCGCCCGGAAGCCCGGGCGCTCCGACGACAGGCGTTCGGTCCCGGCTCCCTTCCCCGGCCGGTCCCGCCCGCGGAGGATCGGGCGGCGTCCCTTGCGGACCGCCTCAGCCGGCCATCCTGCGGGAGGCGTCGCGGACCAGGCGGGCCGCGGCGTCGATCTGCCGGGTCGAGGACGCGACGACGCCGAGATTGCGGCTGATCGCGCCGACCGCCTCCGTCATCGCCTGCATGCTGGACGACATCTCCCGCGCGACCGCCGCCTGCTGCTCGACCGCGGACGCGATCGACGAGGAGATCTCGTCGACCTGGCCGACGGTGGCGCCGATGCCCGCGATGGCGGCGGCGGCCTGGTTGGCGGCGGCCTGCGTCTCGGCGATCTGACGGCCGATGGTCTCGGTGGCCCGGCTGGTCTGGGCCGCGAGGCTCTTCACCTCGGCGGCGACGACCGCGAAGCCCCGACCGGACTCGCCGGCGCGGGCCGCCTCGATCGTCGCGTTGAGCGCCAGGAGATTGGTCTGGCCGGCGATCTGGTCGATCGTCTCCACGACCTCGCCGATGCGCTGGGCCGCGGCCGCGAGGCCGGCCACCACCGCCGAGGTCGCGTCGGCCTGCGCCACGGCGTTCCGCGTCACCGCGAGGGACAGGCCGACCTGATGGCTGATCGCCCCGACGGAGGCGGCGAGTTCCTCGGCGCCCGCGGCGACGCTCTCGCTGTTGCCGGTGGCCTGCTCGGCGGCGCTCGCCGCGCTCACCGCCTGCTGCGAGGTCTCGGAGACCGAGGCCGCGATGCCGTCGAGGTCGCGGTCGATGCCGTGGTGAAGTTCCTCCCGCCGCCGCCGCCGCGTCACCGACGCGGTGACGTCGACGGCGAACTTGACCACCTTCAGGAGCCGCCCGGAAGCGTCGAAGACGGGGTTGTAGGTCGCCTGGATCCAGACCTCGCGCCCGCCCTTGCCGAGACGCTTGTACTCGGCCTGCTGGAACTCGCCCCGGCGCAGGGCCTCCCAGAAGCGTGCGTAGCCGGCGCCCTGCTCCGCCGCATCGACGAACATCCGGTGGTGCCGGCCCTGCACCTCGTCGAGCGCGTAGCCGACCACCGCCAGGAAGTTGGCGTTGGCGGTGAGGACGATCCCGTCGAGGTCGAACTCGATGATGCCCTGCGCACGGTCGAGGGCGTTCAGCTTGCCCTCGCAATCGGCGTTGCGCAGCTTCTGGGCGGTGACGTCGACCGCGCATTTGAACACGCCGCAGGGCCTGCCGTTGCGCCCGAGGATCGGGTTGTAGCTCGCCTGGATCCAGACCTCGCGCCCGCCCTTGCCGAGGCGCTTGTACTCGGCCTGCTGGAACTCGCCCCGGCGCAAGGCCTCCCAGAACGCCCGGTAGGCCTCGCCGTCGCGCTCGGCGGGATCGACGAACATGGAGTGGTGCCGCCCCCGGATCTCCTCCAGGCGGTAGCCCAGGGCGGCGAGGAACCTGGCGTTGGCCGTGATGACGGTGCCGTCGAGGTCGAACTCGATCAGCGCCTGCGACGCGTCCAGCGCGGCCAGCCTGGCCTTGAATGCGTTGTGTCCCAGCAGCATCGTCGCCCTCCATCGTCGAGCGGGGCGTTCGCCCCCGTCATTCCGGGACCGCGGCGCTTCGGCGCTCTCGTCCCGGGATGGCGGCATGGCGCCATCGTCTTACAGGATGGGACCGCAGGACTGCCGCGCCCTCAACGGGAGCCGGCGAAAGCAAGCGTATGCCACCATCCTCGACGGCGATTTCATGCCATCTTCCCGATCCCGGGAAGAGAGCGCCGCCGCGATGAAAGGTTTCGCGTCACGAGACACGATCGCCGCCACGGCCCCGCTGCGCATGATGTTCATCGACTCATGGAATGCCCGGTTAACCGATCGAATGAGATAAAACCGTCCATCAATCGAATCGAACACGGCGAGGACGACGCATGCCGACGCGTGCCCTGATGCGACAGCCCGCGACGTCCGAGGCGAACGCCGTGCCGTACGCGTTCTCGTCCCGCCACTTCCTCAAGCTCATCGAGGAGACCGGCAAGGTCGGGTTCTGGTCGGCCGACCTGCGCACCGAGCGGCTGAGCGCCTCGCTCGGCCTGTACCGGATCCTGGGGCTCGACCCGGCGATGGAGCTGACCTTCGGCTTCGGCCTCGACATGATCCATCCCGACGACCAGGCGACGCACCGCGACCAGATCGCGGTGCTGCGCTCCGGCCAGTCGGTCAGCCGCGAGTTCCGCATCGTCCGGCCGGACCGGACCCAGCGCTGGATCCTGCACCAGGCCGAGGCGATCCTGGGCCAGGACGGCGTGCCGTGCCAGGGCATGGGCGTGGTGTTCGACGTGACGGCCCAGCACGACGCCCTGCGGGCGCTGCAGCAGCGTCACGACCGGCTGAATGCCCTGATCGCCGCCACGGCCTCGGTGTTCTGGGTCAACAAGGCCAACGGCGAGCCGAGCGAGATGCCGCAATGGATGGCCCTGACCGGCCAGACCCACGCGCAGATGCAGGGCTTCGGCTGGCTCGACGCCGTGCATCCCGAGGACCGTCCCCGGACGCTCGCGGCCTGGACCACGGCGGTCGAGCACACGGCGCCCTACAACACGGATTACCGCGTCCTGTGCGCGGACGGGATCTACCGCTGGTTCAACGCCCGCGGCGCCCCGGTCCTCGACCGCGACGGCTCAGTGCGGGAATGGGTCGGGGTCTGCCTCAGCGTCCCGGGCCGGACCCGCTACGGCGCCGCCCCGTCCGAGGCGCCGGCCGCGGCGCCCCGCGCCGTGCCGGCCGCCGACGAGACGCTCACCCCCGCCCAGGTCCGGGGCGCCCGCGCCATGGCGGGCCTGTCGAAGGAGGAACTGGCCGCGCTCGCGAACGTCTCGGTCTCGACCGTCAACCGGCTCGAGGCGCCCGGCTCGGCGGTGCGGCCGCGCGCCGACACGCTCCTGGCGGTGCGGCGCGCGCTCGAGGCGTCCGGGGTGGCGTTCACCTTCGAGCCCGGGCTGAAACCCGGCCTGCGGGAGGCGTGAGGGCGCCGGAGACGCGGACCGGCTGCCTTGCCCGGCCGCTTCCCGTAAGGTGCAGCGCCTGAGCGAAGCCGATTTCCGCATCGCGAAGCGATCCGCTGGAAATCGTATGACGCGGCACGGGGAGCCCTCTCCTCCCCCCACCCGGACGAGCGCGATGGAACTCAAGTGGATCGAGGACTTCCTGAGCCTCGCCGAGACCCGCAGCTTCTCGCGCTCGGCGGAAGCCCGTGCCGTCACCCAGTCGGCGTTCAGCCGGCGCATCCGCTCGCTCGAGGTCTGGCTCGGCACCGCGCTCCTCGACCGCAGCACCTACCCGATCACGCTCACCGCCGACGGGCGCCAGTTCCTGGAGACCGCCGAGGAGGTGGTGCGTCTCCTCACCCTGAGCCGGGCGGATTTCCGCGCCCGCAGCGACGGCGCCGGGCTGCCGGTGGTGACGATCACGGCGCTGCACTCGCTCTGCCTGTCGTTCCTGCCGCGCTGGCTCGGGCGCATCCGCGACGCCCTCGGTCCCGTGGCGAGCCGGGTGCTGCCCGACAACTTCAACATCTGCGTCCAGGCGCTGGTCGAGGGCGGCTACGACCTGCTCCTGACCTATCACCACCCGGGCATCCCGATCCCCCTCGATCCCGAGCGATATCCGTGCCGGATCGTCGGCCGCGACAGCCTGGCGGCGGTGGCCGCGCCCCGCGGGCTGGTGCCGGACGCCAGGGGCCGCCTGCCCTTGCTGCAATATTCCCGCGGCTCGTTCCTCGGGCGGCTGGCGGGGATCGCGCAATCCGCCGAGGACGCGCCGGCGACCTACCCGGTCCATACCAACGAGAACTCGATGGCCGAGGCCTTGCGCTCGATGGCGCTCGGCGGCCACGGCATCGCCTGGCTGCCGCGCAGCCTGGTGGCTCCCGAGATCCGGGCCGGCGCGCTGACGGTGCTCGGCCGCGAGATGCCGATGGACATCCGGCTCTACCGCAGCGCCGAGCGCCACCGCTCCTTCCTCGACGAGGTCTGGGCCGTCGCCGCCGAGGACCCGCCAAACTATTCGGATGCGGAATAGTTCATGCCAACCATAGCATTGGCGGTCGGCACGATGCGGGATTATTCCGCCGCCATCCGCTGACGGCGCCGCGGTTCTCCCCGAACCGCCCCGCCCGATCCCGGCCTCGATCCATCCATCCGACGCGGGCTCGAGCCCCGGCACGCCTTCGGGCGCGCCGGAACGCGGCCGCGCGCGAGGAGCCTTGCCTTGACCGCCATCGCAACCCGCATCGAGCACGACCTTCTCGGCGACCGGGAGGTGCCGCAGGCCGCCTATTACGGCATCCACACCCTGCGCGCCGTCGAGAATTTCTCGATCACCGGCACCACGCTCGCCACCTGCCCCGACCTGATCCGGGCGCTCGCCGCGATCAAGCAGGCGGCGGCGCTCGCCAACCACGAACTCGGCCTGCTCGATGCCGCGCGCTGCGACGCCATCGTGGCGGCCTGCATCGAGATCCGGGCCGGCGCGCTCCACGACCAGTTCGTGGTCGACCAGATCCAGGGCGGGGCCGGCACCTCGACCAACATGAACGCCAACGAGGTGATCGCCAACCGGGCGCTCGAATTGCTGGGCGCCACGCGGGGCGATTACGGCCGGCTCCACCCCAACGAGCACGTCAACATGGGGCAGAGCACCAACGACGTTTATCCGACCGCCCTCAAGATCGCCGGGATCGGCGCGATCCGGCGCCTCGTCGACGCCATGGCGGCCCTGCGGGGCAGCTTCGCGGCCAAGGCGGAGGAATTCCACGACGTCCTCAAGATGGGCCGCACCCAGCTCCAGGACGCGGTGCCGATGACGCTCGGCCAGGAATTCGGCACCTACGCCCGGATGCTCGCCGAGGACGAGGCGCGGCTGGGCGAGGCCGAGCTCCTGATCCGCGAGATCAACCTCGGCGCCACCGCGATCGGCACCGGCATCACCGCCCATCCGCTCTATGCCGGCCTGGTGCGCGAGCGGCTCTCGACCATTACCGAGATCCCGCTGATCACCGCCGAGGACCTGGTGGAAGCCACGCAGGATTGCGGCGCCTTCGTGCAGGTCTCGGGCGTACTCAAGCGCGTCGCCGTCAAGCTGTCGAAGACCTGCAACGACCTGCGCCTGCTCTCCAGCGGGCCGCGGGCAGGCTTTAACGAGATCAACCTGCCGGCGCGCCAGGCCGGCTCCTCGATCATGCCCGGCAAGGTCAACCCGGTGATCCCGGAGGTCGTCAACCAGGTCGCCTTCGAGGTGATCGGCAACGACGTGACGATCTCCTTCGCGGCGGAGGCCGGACAGCTCCAGCTCAACGCCTTCGAGCCGGTGATCGCCTACAGCCTGTTTCGCAGCCTCGCCCACCTGGAGGCGGCCTGCCGCACCCTCGACGTCCATTGCGTGCGCGGCATCACCGCCAACCGCGAGCGCCTGCGCGCCAGCGTCGAGAACTCCATCGGCATCGTGACCGCCCTCAACCCGTATATCGGCTATCGCAACGCCACCGCCATCGCTATGGAGGCGCACGCCACGGGCCGGGGCGTCTACGACCTCGTGCTCGAGAAGCAATTGATGGCCCGGGACCAGCTCGACAGGGTGCTCCAGCCCGACCGGCTGACGCGCCCGCAGGCCCTCACGGCGATCTGACGATCGCCGCGATCTCGCGATCGCCGTGGCCCGAACGCGCCGCGGTCTTCCGGATCGCCGGCACGCACCGGACGGAAACGCCAGACATTCGCGGACGAACCCGGGGGCGCCAGATCGCGCCCGGGGTCTTTTCGCACATCCGTTCACCCTTGGGAGGAACACGAAACCATGGCCCACGTCGAATCGACCGGACGCTCGTCGAGCCGTCTGACCCTCTATACCGGCATCGGCCTGGCGCTCGGCGTCGCGGTCGGCGCGGTGCTGCACGGCATGGCCGGCAGCCCGGCCGAGGCGAAGGAGATCGCCGGCTACTTCACCATCGGCACCGACATCTTCCTGCGGCTGATCAAGATGATCATCGCGCCGCTCGTCTTCGCCACCATCGTGTCGGGCATCGCGAGCTTCGGCGACACCAAGGCGGTCGGCCGCGTCGCGGGCTTCGCCATGGGCTGGTTCCTCACCGCCTCGATCGTCTCCTTGTCGCTCGGCTTCCTCGTCGCCAACATCTTCCAGCCCGGCGCCAGCCTCGGCCTGCCGCTGCCGGACGCCGCGGCCCAGACGGGGCTCAAGGCCGCCTCGATCAACCTGCGCGAGTTCATCACCCACGTCTTCCCGACCAGCATCGTGTCGGCGATGGCGACGAACGAGGTGCTGCAGATCCTGGTCTTCTCGGTGTTCTTCGGCTTCGGCCTCAGCGCGATCGACCGCCGTTACGCCGACCCGATGGTCCACATGCTGAATGGGCTGGCCGCAGTGATGTTCAAGGTCACCGACGCGGTGATGAAGGTCGCCCCGCTCGCGGTCTTCGCCGCCATGGCCTCCGTCGTCACCATCCAGGGCCTCGGCGTGCTGATCGACTACGGCAAGTTCATCGCCGTGTTCTATCTTGGCCTCGCCGTCCTGTGGGCGCTGCTGATCGGCGCCGGCTGGCTGGTGCTCGGCCACAGCGTCGTGCGGCTCCTGCGCCTGCTGCGCACCCCGATGATCGTCGCCTTCTCGACCGCGAGCAGCGAGGCCGCCTTCCCCCGCACCGTCGAGGTGCTGGAGAAGTTCGGCGTGCGCCCCCGCGTCACCGGCTTCGTGCTGCCGCTCGGCTACTCGTTCAACCTCGACGGCTCGATGATGTACCAGGCTTTGGCCTCGCTGTTCATCGCCCAGGCCTTCGGCATCCATCTCGGCGTCACCGAGCAGCTGACCATGCTGCTCGTCATGATGGTGACCAGCAAGGGCATCGCCGGCGTGCCGCGCGCCTCCCTCGTCGTGGTGGCCGCCACCGTGCCGATGTTCGGCCTGCCCGCCGCCGGCATCCTGCTGATCATGGGCGTCGACCAGATCCTCGACATGGGCCGCACCGTCACCAACGTGCTCGGCAACGGGCTCGCCACCGCCGCGGTCGCCCGCTGGCAGGGCGAGATGCAGGAAGGCCCCGACGAGACGGGCGAGGCCCCCGCCGGGGTCGCGGTGCCGACCGGCAGGGCGGCCTGACCAAGGCGGCCTGACGGCGACGTGGACGGCGCGGCCGGCACCCAGCGCCGCTGGCGCGCCGGCTGCGCCCGTGCTGGTCTGGCCTCGCCGTCGCGGCGGACATGCGGCGGGAGGATCGGGCATGACGGGGATCTACGCTCACTCGGTGCCGGGCCGGCCGACCGCACAATGGGAGCCCCTGGCGGATCATCTCGCCCGGGTGGGCGACACCGCGGCGCGCTTCGCCGGGGTCTTCGGCTGGGGCGAGCTGGCGCGGCTCGCCGGCACGCTCCACGACGTCGGCAAGGCCTCGGAGGCGTTCCAGGCCTATCTGCACGGACGGGCGCCGAGCTGCGACCACTCGACGGCGGGCGCCCGCGTCGCCGCGGCCGACTACCCTCACCCGGTCGGGCGGATCCTCGCTACCCTCGTCGCCGGTCATCATGCCGGCCTCGACGACGGCGACGGGATCGACCGCCGGCTCGATCCGCGCCAGACCGAGATCCCCGCCTTCGACGGCTGGCAGAGCCACGCGGCGGCGCTCCCGCCGATGGCCCGGCTGGCACCGACGCGGCGCTTCGCCCGGAGCGGGCTGCCGGGCTTCACCGACGCATTCCTCATCCGGATGCTCTTCTCCTGCCTGGTCGATGCCGACTTCCTGGAGACCGAGCGCTTCTACGCCGGCGCGCGGCCGGTCCCCCGCGGCGGCCATCCCGGGATCCCCGCCCTGCAGGCGCGGCTGCGCACCCACATGGACGCGGTGTCGGCGGCGGCATCGCCGAGCCGGGTCAACGCGGTGCGGGCCGAGGTGCTGGCGGCCGTGCGCGAGCGGGCGGCCCTGGACCCGGGCCTCTTCACCCTCACGGTGCCGACGGGAGGGGGCAAGACGCTGGCCTCGCTCACCTTCGCCCTCGACCACGCCGCGCGGCACGGCCTGCGCCGGGTCGTCCACGTGGCGCCGTTCACGGCGATCATCGAGCAGACCGCCGCGGTGTTCCGCAGCGCGCTGGGCGAGGAGGCGGGCATCCTCGAGCACCACGCCACCTTCGACTGGCAGGCGGCCCGGTCCCGGGACGATGGCACCCGGGACGACGGGACCGGCCTCGATCCGGTCTCGCGGCTGCGCCGCGCCGCCGAGAACTGGGACGCGCCGGTCGTCGTCACCACGGCGGTGCAGCTCTTCGAGAGCCTGTACGCCAACCGCACCGCGCGCTGCCGCAAGCTGCACAACCTCGCCGGCAGCGTCATCGTCCTCGACGAGGCGCAGGCGATGCCGCTCCCCCTGCTCAAGCCGTGCCTCGCCGCGATCGAGGAGCTGGCCCGCAACTACGGCGCCAGCGTCGTGCTCTGCACGGCGACGCAGCCGGCTTTGCGCCGGATCGACGGCTTCGCGGCCGGGCTGCCGATCGACGACACCCGCGAGCTCGCCCCCGATCCGCCCCGGCTCGCCCGCACCCTGCGGCGCGTCGCCGTGGAGCGCATCCCCGGTCCGACCCCGGACGAGACGGTGGCGCGCCGCTTCGCCGAGGCGCCGCGGATGCTCTGCATCGTCAACAGCCGCCGGCATGCCATAACCCTGTTCGACCGGATCGCGCCCCTGCCGGGCGCCGTCCACCTGAGCACCCTGATGTGCCCGCGCCACCGCCGGGCCGTGCTCGACGCCGCCCGCACCACCCTGCGCGGCGAGGCGCCGGTGCGGATCGTCAGCACCTCGCTGATCGAGGCGGGCGTCGACATCGACCTGCCGGAGGTCTGGCGCGCCGCGACCGGGCTCGACGCGGTGGCCCAGGCCGCCGGGCGGTGCAACCGCGAGGGCGCCCTCGCGGGACCCGGGCGCGTGGTCGTGTTCGATCCGGCCGACGCGCCGCCGCCCCGCGCGCTCGAGACGGCCCGGCGCGCCGCCGAGGAGGTCCTGCGGACGCGGGACGACCCGCTCGCCCCGGACGCCATCCGGGCGTATTTCCAGGAGGTCTACTGGCGCCGGGGCGAGCACGCCCTCGACGCGCCGCAGCTCGACGGGGAGCCCTGGCCGATCCTGCCCGCCCTCGCCGAGCGGGCGACGACGCAGGCCTTCCCCTTCGCCCGCATCGCCCGGGCGTTCCGCCTCATCGACGAGGCGATGGAGCCGGTCATCGTGCCGTGGCGCGCCACCCCCGACGACGACCGGGCGGAGACGCTGCTCGCGCGGATCGCCGCCATGGACCGCCCCCTCGGCGACGACCTGCGCCGCCTCCAGGCCTACGTCGTGCCGGTTCCCCCGGCCCTGCGCGCCCTCTGGCTGGCGCGCGGGCGCCTGCGGCCCGTCCACCCCCTGCTCGAAGGCGCCCTGCTGCGCCTCGACGACATGGCGTTCTACGATCCCCGCACCGGCCTGCGCCTGGAGGACGACGCCTACCGCGCCCCGGAGGACAACATCATCGCGTGAGGCCGTCCCCGTGAGGGGGCGACGGCCAGGTACCCCGGCTTGCCGGCACGCCTTCTTGTTTCGATCCGCGCCCCCGTGAGGGGGCGACCATCTGAGGGGGCGTCAATGACCCCCGAGATGCTTGTTTCGATCCGCGCCCCCGTGAGGGGGCGACCTCTTTCGCTGCACCAGCGCGCCGC
>NZ_FOEB01000011.1:83134-89010 GCF_900110515.1 Methylobacterium sp. ap11
GCGCTGAAAACGAAATATCGCGCCTGCGCGCGAACCTCCCCCGCCGGGGAGCGCCCCGGGCTGAGGCGGGGGACGGAGCGGGTAGGAAAAGCGTGTCGCCGCAACGGGATCGCCGCTGCGCGAACCCTCCGGGTGGGGGCTGTCCGCTCGGGGTTCGCGCAGGCCGCTCAGAAGAGCAGCGGTCCCTCGAGGTCGAGGATCGGCTTGGCGCCGACATGCTCGATCCGGCCGCGGGCCTGGGCGCCCAGCCGGTAGAACCGGAGCGAATCCTGCGCCGGATCGATCTCGGCGACGAGGCGGGCGCGCAGAGCCGTCCACTGGGCCGGCTCGACCTCGCACTCGAAGACCGAGTTCTGCACCCGCTGGCCGTCATCGAGGCAGGCCCGGGCGACGCGGCGCAGGCGCCGGCGTCCCGCGGCGGATTCGGTGCTCACGTCGTAGGCCACGAGCATCAGCATGGCGCCGCCTCACTTCCAGACGAAGGCGGGGTAGCCGTCGAGGTCGCCGCGCAGGTGGCGGGCGAGCATCTGCGCCTGGGCATGGCAGACGAGGCCGAGCGGCATCGTCTCGTCGAGGAACGGGTGGCGCAGCTCCTCGCGCTTGCGCTCCTGCCAGGCCACCAGAACCCGCTTGCGGCCGGCTTCGGTGAGGCGCACGCCGCCGGTCTCCTCGACGGAAAAATCCTCGGCGCCGACCTGGCGCCGGTTGACGAGGCTGAGGGCGAGCCGGTCGGCCAGGACGGGGCGCAGCTCCTCCATCAGGTCGAGGGCGAGGATAAGCAGATTTCGCCGAAGTGGACACCGGTTCGGCGGCAAAAATCTGCGGCAGAACAAGAAGCCAAGCGGGCGAAGCGTTGGCCTGCCCACGGTACACGACAGTGACGTGAACCCACGATGATTGCCCCTCCCCCTCGCAACCTCATCCTGAGGTGTTGGCGATCAGAGATCGCACGCGATCGAAGATCGACTGACCTCGAAGGAGGGCTCCAGATGCCTCCGAGATCACTGGACCCCTCCTTCGAGGCTCAGCGATCTTCGATCGCCCGCACCTCAGGATGAGGTTGCGGGTGGAAAAGCCTTAATACCCAAAAGCTTCACGCCCGTGTCGTGTACCGTGTGGCCTGCCAACGCAAGTCTGCTTAGCGCGGCCCCGGACGGTCGGCGTGCGGGAAGCCGACCTGCGGGTCGAGCCCGTGCGCCTCCAGGGCCGACCGGCACGTGGCCGCGCAGGCCCGCGACGTCGTCCACGCTCGGCGCGCGCCGGGCGATCCCGGTGCCGCCCGCTACCGCTCGATCACCTCGACCCCCTCCGGCAGCCCGTCCCGGTCCACCGTGACGCGGTAATCCGCGAAGCTGCGGGCCGGGGGCCAGTTGTCGGTGGCGTCGGCGCCGATCTCGTGCGCCTCGCCCTTGTGCACCCGCAGGGTCCGCACCCGGTCGAACAGCGCGTGGGCCGGCGCGTTGCCGAGCGCCGTGGCGTGGCGGAAGATCACGAGCTTGCGGGTCGCCATCTCGCCGCGGGCGGCCGAGCGGTCGTGGTCGAACATCTGCCCGAGCGCCTCGAACAAGAGCGCGAGGTCGTCGTCCGAGAAGCCCGTGCCCTTCACCGGATGCGAGGCGAGCGGCGCCGAGACGAAGCCGTGGGCGCGGTAGAGGCCGTAGGGCACGATGTGCTTGCGGCCCATGGTGCGCCCGCCCTTGGCCTCGGCGTCGGCCTCCGTGGTGGCGGCGAGCCGGGTGATGGCGATCTCGAGCGGCAGGACCGGCTCGACCGAGCGCGCGAAGGCGAGCTGGACCGGGCCGCGCACCTGGCCGGCATTGACGCCGGTGGTCATCACCGCCCCGAAGGTGCGGATGTCCCAGAAATTGGCGCACATCCAGCGCGTCAGCTCGCGCGCCTTGGCCTCCTTGGGCAGCTTCTTCTGGTCCTCGGGCTTGGCCTCCGGCATCACGGCGGCCCAGGCCCGGCGGTGCTCGGCGTTCAGGGTGGCGCCGTCGCGCATGTAGATCTCGTGGCCCGGCGCCTCGGGGCGGGCGAGCGCGACGTAGTTGCGGATCTTGCGCTTGAGGGCGACGTCGGAGACGAGGCCCTGGTTGGTCTCGGGATCGAGCCGGGGCAGGTTGCCGGCATCCGGATCCCCGTTCGGGTTGCCGTTCTGCACGTCGAAGAACAGCACGAATTCGTGGCGGCGGGTCACGCCGGCGGCCTCAGACGTCATCCTGGCGGTCCTCGCTCTGGCTGTCCTGGGTCTGGCTGTCCTGGGTGGTCTCGGCCTCGACCGCGGCCGCGAGGGCCGGCCGGCCGGCGAACTGCGCCTGGCGCTGGTGGTAGTAGCCGATGGCGAAGCGCCCCTGGGCCTCGAGGCGCAGCACGCGGGGCAGCGCCGAGGGCAGCCGCTCGACGATCTCGCCGATCTCGCGCTCGATCCAGTAATCCTTGCCGTCCTTGCGCAGGCGCCCGACATGGTTCTGCGCGCCGCGCAGGAGGAGCGGGAAGACCCCCGCCGGCGTCGCCGAGGCCGCCCCGAAGTAGCGGTCGCGGATGGTGGCGTTGATCCCCCGCCCGAGGGCGAGGCGCTGCGCGGCCTCGAGCGCCGCGAACAGGCGCCCGAGCTGGTAGGCGGGGCTGGGATCGTCCTTGTCGAGGCTCACCGGAATCTCTCCTCGGTCTCCGTTGAGGCGCAGGTCGCGCGTCAGGCAGGCGCGGATGGCGGCGGCGTGCCAGCCGGTCGCCGGGTCGTCGCCCGCCCGCAGCCGCACCAGGGCGGCGGCGAGCCAGCTGCGCGGGTAGCGCGTGCCGGCGAGCACCGCCCGGGCGACCTCGCCGGCGAGCAGGGGCGGGATGTTGTCGAACTTCTCCTGCAGCGCCGTCGTCTTGACGAGCAGGCGCCCGATGGCGGGCGATCCGCCCCAGCCGCGGGGCCGGGGCGCGAGGGCGAGGTCGGCGTGGTGCTGCGCCAGGCGCCGCGCGAAGGCCTCGAAGGAATCCTCCAGCCAGAACCGCACCGAGAGGCGCGCGGCGTTGGGCGCGAGCCCCAGGACGTGGAAGCGGGTGCCGGGCGCGACCTGTGGCGCCACCGCCTCGACCGGCCGGCCCGCGGCGAGCGCCGCGAGGGCGTCGCGGATCAGCGCGGCCTCGGCGGCGTCCCGGTCGGGGGCCGGGCCCGGGGCGGGATCGAACCAGGACGCGAAGGTGTCCTCCGCCGCCTTGGCCGCGTCCTCGCCGACCGTGGCCGAGGTGTCGGCCCAGAACGCCACCGTGGCGTCGCCCAGCGGGCGGCGCAGGCGGTTGCGGCTGGCGCGGTCGAGCATCCGGTTGAGGGCCGCGCCGTAGCGGAAGCCCGCCTCGGCCGAGACCGGCGCGTTGTCGCCCTGCACCTTGCCGTAGGACGTGAAGGCGTCCTTGTTGAAGGAGACGAGCGCGGCCCCGGAGGATTGCGCGCCCTCCACGCCCTTGATGGTCGGATGGAGCCGCAACGGCGCGGCGGGCCGGCCGGTGACGAGACAGACCTGACCGGCCGTCTCCGCGGAGGGCCCGCCCGCCAGGAGGCGCCGGGCCGCGGGCCGCTCGTGGAGGTAGGCGTGCTCGCCGGCGAGCTCGAACACCAGGTTGGCGTCCAGCATCTCCGGCGCGAACGGCGCGGCGTCGAACGCCGCCGGGTCCCAGGATTCGAGGAACCGGGCGAGGGCCAGGAGGCCCGGATCGTCGGTTCCCGCCAACAGGTCGCGGTGCAGCGCCTTGAAGGCGGCGTGCTCCTCGGCCGTGCGGCGGCCCAGGCCGGCGGTGCGGCCGAGGACGTAGGCGGTCTTGTCCCACAGCCGGTTCGGCAGGATGCCGGCGGTGCGCTTCACCGCGGCCGGCACGTCGAGAAGGCGGGGCTGGCGCTTGCGGCCCGCGGTCTCGTGCAGGTCCCGCACCTCGACGACGGCGCCGTCCGGCGCGAGCCGGAGGCAGAACCCGATCTTCTCGCGCGAGAAGCCCGGCGCCTCCGCCTCGCCCCGCGCCGCCATGCGGTCGTAGTAGCGGTCGAGGGCCTGCAGGATCGTCACGTCGCCGTCCCCTCGGCGAGGCAGGCCCGCACGTCGAGCACGCCGTCCGCGAGGCGGGCGCGGAAGAACCGCGACGCCCGCTCCGGCCCGACGATGTCGTGCAGCATCCAGCCGAGGTCGCGCTCGCGCTGATCGGCGGGCAGCGTGCTCTCCGGCAGGGGATCGGCCTCGGCGAGGAGGGCGAAGTCGGCCGGGAACTCGCGCGTGCCGAGGCAGGGCCGGTGGAAGCACTGGCCCGCCGCCGCGCGGCGGTTGAACATGCTCAGGTACTTGGCCGGCGTGTCGTCGCGGCCGGCCTTGTCGGTGAGGGCGAAACGCGCCTCGATGACGTAGGCGACGTCCGTGAGCAGGGTCGCGGCCCGCTGCTGGCGCTTCTCCTCGACGACGAGGCCGAGCCCCGCCGTCGAGCCCGCCTGCATGGCGCGCTCGGCGAGGGCCGACGACACCTTGTCCTCGACCTCGTTGCGCCGCAGCGACTGGAAGCGGATCGGCCTGAGGACGTGGATCCGGTCGACGACCCAGCGCATCTGCGGCTTCCAGAGAACAGCCTCGAGGATGCCGCGGGCCGCCGACGGCGTCATGACGTCGTAGGAGACGCGCTCCACCTTCATCTCGGGTCGCGTGAAGCACGCCCGGTCGCCCCAGACGTGAAGCTTGATGCCGTATCCCACCGGCGGTCTCCGATGATCCTGACACTGCGTTTCGATTGCGACTTGTGCCCGATCTCCCGGGACACGATGACTTTCAGGCGGAGTCGTTCGAACGGAGATATCAGCGTTGCCGCCGAACGCCATCGTGGGTAAACCTTGCAGCCGGAGACTTGCTCATAGCGACAACATCGCGAGGACTGGGGCCGGATGCAACCGAACGCGAGCGTCTTGCAGCTCTCGTGCGCGCCGATCCCGGTTCGCGTGCCAAAGTTGCCACTCGACGAGGAGGCACCGCCGTCCGATCGGGAACATTCTTCGACGAAGCGGGGCAAGTTTGCCGAACGACGAACCGGCAGGATCGGAGCCCAGGAGCGGCGGGTCGGCGATCGCCCGCGGCGCGAGCTAGCCCCCTCCCCCGCCGGCATCGCCCGGCCGGGGCGACGTCCAGGCGGCCAGGGCGGCCAGCACGGCCGCGACGGTTCCGGGGTGGTCCATCAGGCGCGTGTGGTCGCCCGGAACCGCGATCCAGGCCTCGCCGAGGCCGGGACGGGCGCGCGCCAGGCTCACCAGGCCGTCATGGGGCGTGGCGAGCCGGGTGCGGAAGAACGGGATCAGCGCCCGGGTGCCGGCCACCGCCACGAGCGGGCAGGCGGGCATGGGGATCGTCGCCGCGGCGGCGGGGCGCAGGTCCTGGAGGGCCGGGCCGAACAGGGCGCGGCCGAGCCGGAAGGCGCAGACGCGGTCGGCGGCCTCGCTGCCGCGATGCGGCGTTCCGATCGTCACGAGGCCGGCGGCGAGATCGGGCCGTGCCGCGGCGAGGTGGCGGGCGACGAGGCCGCCCATGGAATGGCCGACGAGGACGAGCGGGACGCCGGCCCGGTGCCGCAGTGCCGAGACGGCGGGGTGGAGGTGTTCGGCGCAGGCCGCGAGACCGAGGCGGCGGGAGGGATAGCCGAGGCACGCCGTGCGATGGCCGGCAGCGTCGAGATGCGCGGCGAGGCGCGCCATGCTGCGCCGGGTGCGGCCGAGGCCGTGCAGGAGCACCACCGTCGCGGGTGGACCGCTCACGGCTGCGTCAGTCATCGGGATCTCGGGAGAGGATGGTGGGCGCACTAGGGCTCGAACCTAGGACCCGCTGATTAAGAGTCAGCTGCTCTACCAACTGAGCTATGCGCCC
>NZ_FOEB01000011.1:89305-225566 GCF_900110515.1 Methylobacterium sp. ap11
TGGTGGGCGCACTAGGGCTCGAACCTAGGACCCGCTGATTAAGAGTCAGCTGCTCTACCAACTGAGCTATGCGCCCGCTCTCACAAGAGAACGTCCGGGGAAGCCACCAAACCGCCCCGGCGGTGAGGGTCGTTTAATCGGCCGGCGGAGGGCTGTCCAGCCCCGAACCCGCCGGCCGGTCGATTTTTTGCCGGCTCGCGCCGGCGCTCGGGCTACTCGGCGGCGGCGTGCTGGGCGTGCAGGCGGCTGGCGCCGGCCATCAGCTTGTTGAGCGCGGCGAGGTAGGCCTTGGCCGAGGCGACCAGGGTGTCCGGGTCGGCGCCGCGGGCGGTGACGATGCGGTCGTCCTGGCGCAGGCGCACCGAGACCTCGGCCTGGGCGTCGGTGCCCTCGGTGACGGCGTGGACGTCGTAGAGCTCCAGGGCTGCCTCGTGCGGCACCAGGGCGTGGATCGCCTTGAACACCGCGTCGACCGGGCCGTTGCCGTCGGTCTCCTCGGTGACGACGCGGCCCTCGATGTCGAGCTTCATCGTCGCCCGCTGCGGGCCGCGGGTGCCGGCCATCACCGTCAGCGAGACGAGCTTGATGCGGTCGTGCGCGGTCGCCAGGTTCTCGTCGACCAGGGCCTCGATGTCCTCGTCGTAGACGTGCTTCTTGCGGTCGGCCAGCGCCTTGAACCGCTCGAACGCGTCCTGGAACTGGTTGTCGGACAGCCGGTAGCCCATGTCGTCGAGCTTCGAGCGGAAGGCGGCCCGGCCCGAATGCTTGCCCATCACCAGCGAGGTCTTGTGCACGCCGACCGATTCCGGCGTCATGATCTCGTAGGTGGTCTGGTTCTTCAGCATCCCGTCCTGGTGGATGCCGCTCTCGTGGGCGAAGGCGTTCCGGCCGACGATCGCCTTGTTGTATTGCACCGGGAAGTGGGTGGCGCCGGCCACCAGCTTCGAGGCGCGCACCAGCTGGGTGGTGTCGATGCCGGTGGCATAGGGCAGCACGTCGGCGCGGGTCTTGATCGCCATCACGACCTCCTCCAGCGCGGCGTTGCCGGCCCGCTCGCCGATGCCGTTGATGGTGCACTCGATCTGGCGCGCGCCGCCCTCGATGCCGGCCAGCGAGTTCGCCACCGCCAGGCCGAGATCGTTGTGACAATGGACGGAAAACACCGCCTTGTCGGAATTCGGCACCCGCTCGCGCACGGCCCGGAACATCGCCCGGTACTCCTCGGGCGTGGCGTAGCCGACGGTGTCGGGCAGGTTGATGGTGGTGGCACCGACCCGGATCGCCGCCTCGACGCAGCGGCACAGGTAGTCGATCGGCGTGCGGGTGGCGTCCATCGCCGACCACTCGACGTCCTCGACGAGGTCGCGGGCCTGGGCCACGGTCTTCAGGATGATCTCCAGGACCTCGTCCTCGGTCTTGCGCATCTGGTGGGCCAGATGGATCGGCGAGGTGGAGACGAAGGTATGGATGCGGCCGCGGCGGGCGAACTTCACCGCCTCGCCGGCCCGGGCGATGTCGGCGGGAATCGCGCGGGCGAGGCCGGCGATCACCGCGGACTTCGCGCGGCGGGCGATCTCGGCGACCGCCTCGAAGTCGCCGTTCGAGGCGATCGGGAAGCCGGCCTCGATGATGTCGACGCCCATCGCGTCGAGCATCTCGGCCACCGCCAGCTTCTCCTCCAGCGTCATGGTGGCGCCGGGGCATTGCTCGCCGTCGCGCAGGGTGGTGTCGAAGATCAGGACGCGCTCGGCGGCGGCGGGGGTGCGGGCGGTCGTGTCGGTCATGTGCGGAAAATCCTGGTTCGCCCGGGATCGCAAAGGTCGCGCGGGCGCAGCTGGTCGGCAGGTCTCTCAGATCCCCCAAGGGCCCAGGCGCGCGCCCGGACGGCCCTCAGGGGCTGGTAAGGAGAAGGCCGGCGAGGAGGAGCGCGCGCGACCGCGCCGCCGCGAAGGCGGTCGTCGGGGGCGTCAGCAGGGAGCCGGCATGAGCCACGGCTCGCGTCTCCTAAAGGGTGCGGGACCCGGTGCGAGACTCGTCGTGTACCGGTCCGCGGGCGCGATGACAAGCCGCGGCGCGATCGGCCCGGCGGCCCGGCGACGGCCTTCCCGGCGAGTGACGGCCCCCGCCCTGCCGGTTCGTCACACGGCGAGGGCCCGCATCGTCCCGCCTGGGGGACGATGCGGGCCCTCGATCAAACAATCCCCCGGACTCTTCTCGGGACAGGTCATGGATGTCGCGAGAAGCTTTTCATCCGACCCACCCCTCGTCTCGAGGCGCGAGTCCATCTTCGATGGACCGACCTCGAACGATCCCTCCAGTCGACGCGAAGATCCATGGAGCCTTCCTTCGAGATGTCGGCCGACTTGCACTCGACTGACACCTCGGGATGAGGCCGGGGATGGGATGGAACGCGTCGATCCCGTCGAGCAGGCGGTCAGGCCGCCCGGACGGTGGCGAGGAACTGCGCGACCTCGGCCGCGAGGTGCTCGGACTGGCGCGTCAGGGCGGAGGCCGCGGTGAGCACCTGGCCCGCCGCCGCCCCGGTCTCCTCGGCGGCGCCCGCCACGCCCGCGATGGTGCCGGTGACCTCGCCGGTGCCGGCCGCTGCCTGGGAGACGTTGCGGACGATCTCCTGGGTCGCCGCGCCCTGCTCCTCCACGGCGGCCGCGATCGAGGTCGCCACGGTCGAGATCTCCTCGATCCGCGCGGTGATGCCGCCGATCGCGCCGGCGGCCAGACCCGTCGAGGCCTGGATCGCGGCGATCTGCGAGGTGATCTCCTGCGTCGCCCGGGCGGTCTGGCCGGCGAGCTCCTTCACCTCCGCGGCCACCACCGCGAAGCCGCGGCCGGCCGCACCCGCGCGGGCCGCCTCGATGGTGGCGTTGAGCGCCAAGAGGTTGGTCTGGCTGGCGATCGAGGCGATCAGCCCGACCACGTCGCCGATCCGGGCGGTCGCCTCGGTCAGGGTGCGGACCTGGTCGGCGGTCTGTCCGGCCTCCGCCACCGCGGCCCGGGCGAGCCGGGCCGAGCCGTCGACCTGGCGGCCGATCTCCTGGACCGAGGCGCCGAGCTCCTCGGCCGCCGCCGCAACCGTGCCGACGTTGGAGGAGGCCTGCTCGGCCGCCGCCGCGACGGTGGTCGATTGCGCGGCGGTCTCCCGCGCCGTCGCGGTCATCACCTCGGCGGTCGCCTGCAGCTCGGTCGCCGAGGTCGAGACCCGGCCGACGATGCCGCCGACCGCCGCCTCGAAGGCGTCCGCCATCTGGCGCATCCCGACCCGGCGCTGCTCTTCCGCCGAGGCACGGGCGAGCGCGGTCTCCTCCTCCAGGGCGCGAGCCCGCTGCATGCTCTCCTTGAACACCTGCACGGCGCCCGCCATCGCGCCGATCTCGTCGCGCCGGCCGATGCCGGGGACCGGCACCACGAGGTCGTGGCGCGCCAGCCGCTCCATGGCGGCGGTCATGCGGGCGATCGGCCGGGCGACGCCGAGCAGGGAAAAGACGATCGCCCCGATGGCGGCGGCGAGGGCCAGCGCGGTCATCACCCCGGCGGCCAGGATGCCGCCGCCGGCGCTGGCGCTGCTGCGCTCCGCGCTGGCGAGCGCCGCCTCGGCGTTCATCGCCACGATGGACTTCAGGGCGCCGGTCGCCTGGGCGTTGGTGGCGGTCATCTCGGGCCCGGTCAGGGTCGCGAGTGCCGAGGCCTGGTCGCCGGCCGCCATCGCGCCGGTCACCGATTTCTGGCCTTCCAGATACTCGCTCCACTTCGTGACGAAGCGGTCGAACGCCGTCCGCTCCTCGGGGCCGGAGATCAGCGGCGCGTAGCGCGCCTGGAGGTCGACCAGCGCCTGGCGGCCCTTGATCAAGGCCTGCTCGTTGCGGTCGTAGGCGGCATCGTCGGTCGAGGTCACGACGAAGCGGTACAGGTTGAGCCGGTAGCTCTGGGTCTCGGCGTAGATCTGGCTGATCAGGTTCGAGGCCGGCAGCCGGGTCTGGGCAATGGCGACGATGTCGTCCCGCAGCGTCATCAGGCGCAAGATGCCGTTGCCGCCCTGCGCCACGCCGAAAAGCATCAACGTCAGAATCGTCCCGATCAGGACCTGCTTGATCGACAACTTCATCACGAAACCGCCCGGCATCGATGGTCGCGCCTCACGATCCGAGGCGCCGACATGCATAGGTCCGGACTTGTTATATCTTGATGAATCACACTGTAGTTGGCGCACAAAGCGTCACGGCGTCGAAAAGATCGGCAGCGCCGCCGGTGCGGGCGGCACGCCGTCGCCGCTGCGGCCTAGAGCGCTTCACGATCGCGTTGCAATCGCGAAGCTCTCTATGTTTCTGATTTTGCCGCATTTTCTTCGACGAACCGGCATCCACTTTGTCGGAAAATGCTCTAGTCCGCCGCCGGCTGCCCGGCCTGGTGCGGCCGCGGCCGGGCCTTGCGGCGCAAGGCGATCTCCTGCTCGCGCGCCTTCGGCAGTTCGCGGTGGGCCTGGTCGCGGCCGGGCCGATAGGGCTTCGGCCAGGCCTGGGTGCGGGCGTCGTACCAGGCCGAGGCCTGGCGGCAGAAATTCGGGTTCCACAGGTGCGGCCGGCCGAGCGCCACGATGTCGGCCCGGCGGGTGTGCAGGATGGTGTTGACCTGGCCGGCTTCCGTGATCGCGCCGACCGCCATCACGGCCATCGGGGCGCGGTTGCCGGCGCGGTTGCGGATCGCGTCGGCGAACTGGACCTGGAACATCCGGCCGTAGACCGGGCGCTGCTCGGCGACGGTCTGGCCGGCCGAGACGTCGACGAGGTCGCAACCCGCCTCGTGCAGGGCCTGCGCCACCGCCACCGTGTCGGCTTCGGTCATGCCGCCCTCGGCCCAGTCGGTGGCGGAGATGCGCACCGACATCGGGCGCTCCGCCGGCCAGGCCGCCCGCATGGCGGCAAAGACCTCGAGCGGGAAGCGCAGGCGGTTCTCGATCGACCCGCCGTATTCGTCGGTGCGGGTGTTCGTCAGCGGCGAGAGGAACGAGGCCATCAGGTAGCCGTGGGCGCAGTGCAGCTCCAGCATGTCGAAGCCCGCCCGCGCCGCCCGTTCGGTCGCCTGGACGAACTCGTTCCGCACCCGGTCCATCCCGGCCCGGTCGAGGGCGCGGGGCACCTGGCTCACGCCGTCGAGATACGGGATCGGGGAGGCCGAGACGACCGGCCAGTTGCCCTCTGGCAGCGGGTGGTCCATCCGCTCCCAGCCGACCTGCGTCGAGCCCTTGCGACCGGCGTGCCCCAGCTGCATCACGATCCTGGTGTCGGTATGGGCGTGGACGAAATCGACGATGCGGGCCCATTGCGCCTCGTGCGCGTCGGTCCACAGGCCCGGGCAGCCGGGGGTGATGCGGGCCTCGGCCGACGGGCAGGTCATCTCGGTGAAGAGCAGGCCAGGGCCGCCGAGCGCGTGCGAGGTGTAGTGGACGAAGTGCCAGTCGGTGAGGTTGCCGTCCCGATCGGCCGAGTACTGCGCCATCGGCGCCATCGCGACGCGGTTCGGGATCCGCATCTCGCGTAAACGCAGGCCGGTGAACATCGGCGTCGGCCGGCTCTCCCGGTAATCCTCGCCGGTCTCGGCATGAAGGCGAGCGTAGAAGGCGTCGTCGACGGCCGCGACGTAGGCGGGATCGCGCACCACCAGGTTGTCGTAGGTGACGGACTTCGCCCGGCACATCACCACCATGGAGAACTGCGCGGGGTCCATGTCCCAGGAGCGGTTCATGTGCTCGAACCAGGCGAGCGACACGTCGGCATTGTGCTGCACCACCTGGCAGGGGGTGCGGCGCGCCCGGTCGTAGGCCGCGAATGCCGCCTGGACGTCGTCCTCCGCGGTCTCGACCAGCGCGTCCGAGAGCGCGATGGCGCATTCCATCGCGAGCTTGGTGCCCGAGCCGATCGAGAAATGCGCCGAGGCCTTGGCGTCGCCCAAGAGCACGATGTTGTCATGCGACCAGTTGTGGCAGAAGATCCGCGGGAAGCGGCGCCAGGTCGAGCGGTTGAGGAGCAGGCCGTGGCCCTGCAACTCCTCGGCGTACATCGCCTCGAGGACCCGGCGCGCGCCCTCCTCGTCGGTCTCGGTGAAGCCGTGGCCCTGCCAGCAGGCCTCGTCCATCTCGAACACCCAGGTCGAGCGGCCCGGCTCGTACTGGTAGGTATGGGCGCAGACGATGCCGTGCGGCGTCTCGCGGAAGAAGTAGTTGAACTCGTCCATCGGCCGGGTCGAGCCCATCCAGCAGAACCGGTTGGACTTGATCTCGACCTCGGGCTGGAACGCATCGCGAAAATGCTCGCGGATGCGCGAGTTGATGCCGTCGCAGGCGACGATGACGTCGGAATCGGGGAAGCGTTCCTTGAGCCGGTCCGGCGGGACGCTCTCGCCGAAATGCAGCGCCACCCCCTCCTCGCGGCAGCGCTCCTGCAGGATCTGGAGCAGGCGCATCCGGCTCACCCCGGCAAATCCGTTGCCGCCGCAGCGCATCACCGTGCCCTGCTTGTGGATTGCCACGTCGTCCCAGTACGAGAAGGCGTCCCTGATGCGGGAGAACGAGCGGGGATCGCGCGACAGGAACTCGTGCAGGGTCTCGTCGGAGAAGACCACCCCGAAGCCGAACGTGTCGTCGGCCCGGTTCTGCTCGTAGACCTCGACTTGCCAGCCGGGCCGGCGCTTCTTGGTCAGGAGTGCGCAATAGAGCCCGCCGGGTCCGCCGCCGATCACCGTGACGCGCATGAAGGGCTCCTTCGTGGGGCGGCGGGTCCGCCGGCTCAGAAACTTTATACTTGAAATATCGCGGCGCAAGGGGGCCTCGCGAAGGCGCACCGACCGGCCGGCCATCGGTCCGGCAGCCGATCGGGGGCGGCCGTCCGAATGCTGCGATGCAGCAGATAAAAAGTCTTGTTTTTCAGCATAATGCTCGTTGCACTGCACACCGATGCGGCATGGCGGAAAAATCATCGAAGGCGGTTGCCAGACGATATTTCATGCGTAAAGTATTCCGGGCGGGACAGGCCGGGATCCAACGAAAGAGCGTCGCCTTCGCGTCTCGCGCCGACTCGACTTCGGCCGCTTCGCACCGGACAAGTGCCGACGATGCTCTCGACAGACAAGGGACACACGGGATGACGCCGATCCGGAACGCCAGCCGCCTCGCGACCGCTCTCTTGGGCGCCACGCTGCTGGCCGGTCCCGCCGCCGCGCAGGGCCAGGGGGAAGGATCTGGAAAGGTCCGGGTCGGGCTGATGTTCACCCTCTCGGGGCCCTCGGCGGTGCTCGGCGAGCAGGGCCGCGACGGGTTCCTGCTGGCGCTGGACACCCTCGGCAAGAAGCTCGGCGGCTTGGACACCGAGGTGGTGACGGTCGACGACGAGCTGAAGCCCGACGTCGCCACCAACAAGGCGCGGGAACTGGTGAAGCGCGACCGGGTCGACTTCGTGGTCGGACCGACCTTCTCCAACGTGCTGCGCGCGGTGGTGCGGCCGGTGACCGACGGCGGCGCCTTCCTGATCTCGCCCAATGCCGGCACGTCGAACTATGCCGGGACGGAGTGCAACCCGAACCTGTTCGTCTCCTCCTACCAGAACGACCAGGTCCACGAGGTGCTGGGCAAGTACGCCCAGAACAAGGGCTACAAGCGCCTGGTCCTGCTGGCGCCGAACTACCAGGCGGGCAAGGACTCGCTCGCCGGCTTCAAGCATTCCTACAAGGGCGAGGTGGTGAACGAGATGTTCACCCCGCTCGGCCAGCTCGACTTCTCGGCGGAGCTCGCCCAGATCTCGGCCGCCCAGCCCGACGCGGTGTTCGCCTTCATGCCGGGCGGCATGGGCGTCAACCTGGTGCGCCAGTACCGCCAGGCGGGTCTCAGCACGATCCCGTTCCTCTCCGCCTTCACGGTCGACGAGAGCACGCTGCCGGCCCAGAAGGACGCGGCGGTGGGGTATTACGGCGGCGCCAACTGGGCGCCGGACCTCGACAACCCGCAATCCAAGGCCTTCGTCGCCGCCTACGAGAAGAAGTACGGCAGCGTGCCGGGCACCTACGCCATGCAGGCCTACGACGCCGCCCTGATGATCGACGCCGCGGTCAAGCGCGCCAAGGGCGACCTGAAGGACAAGGATGCGATCCGCGCCGGCCTCAAGGCCGCCGACTTCCAGTCCCTGCGCGGCAATTTCAAGATCGGCAACAACCACTACCCGATCCAGGATTTCTACCTCGTCAAGGCCGCCAAGCGCCCGGACGGGAAGTACGAGACCCAGATCGCCGAAAAGATCTTTTCGAATTATCAGGATAATTACGCGACAGAGTGCAAGATGAAGTAAATAATTTTTCCCTCCGGGAGACTCGAACTCACCTCGTCATCCCGGGGCTCGCTGCAGGCGAGAACCCGGGATCCATGACCGCCGAGGATGCCGGATGAAGCGGAACCGTTCCACCTCTGCCTGCCGCGTCGACGGTTATGGATCCCGGGTTCCGCTTCGCGGCCCCAGGATGACGTGGAGGGTCTTGGAAACCGCAGGGCAAACCTCTCACCCGCAAGTCGCGCCATGCTCAACCTGTTCCTGATCCAGGCGCTGAACGGCGTCCAGCTCGGCATCCTGCTCTTCCTGGTGGCGGCGGGGCTGACGCTGATCTTCGGGGTGATGGACCTCATCAACCTCGCCCACGGCGCGCTCTACATGATCGGCGCCTATCTGGCCGCGACGTTCACCGCCGCCACCGGCAGCTTCGGCCTCGGGCTCCTGCTGGCTTTGCCGGCGACGCTCCTCTTCGGCCTCGCCCTCGAAGTCCTGGTGGTGCGCCACCTCTACGGGCGCGACCACCTCGACCAGGTGCTCGCCACCTTCGGGCTGATCCTGATCCTCAACGAGGGCGTGCGGATCGTCTGGGGGGCGGCCCCCATGAGCGTGCCGGTGCCGGACGCCCTGTCGGGCTCGGTCCGGCTCGTCGGCACCCTGCACTACCCGCTGTATCGCGTCGCGATCATCGCCGCCGGCCTCGCCACGGCGCTCGGCCTCCACCTCCTCGTCAACCACACCCGGCTCGGCATGCGGCTGCGGGCCGGCGCCAGCAACGGCCCGATGGTGGCGGCGCTCGGGGTCGACATCCGCCGGCTCTTTCTGGTGGTGTTCGGCCTCGGCGCGATGCTGGCGGGCTTCGCCGGCGCGATGGTGGCGCCGATCCTCTCCGTCGATCCCGGCATGGGCGATTCGGTGCTGATCCTGACCTTCGTGGTCATCGTCATCGGCGGCGTCGGCTCGGTGCGGGGTGCCTTCGTCGCCGGTCTCCTCGTCGGCCTCGCCGACCAGCTCGGGCGCACCTTCGGGCCGATCCTCCTGCGCAGCGTGATGGATGCGTCGTCCGCCTCGCAGACCGGCCGGACGCTCGCCCCGATGCTGATCTACATCCTGATGGCCGCCATCCTGTTCTTCCGGCCCTCCGGCCTCTTTCCGGCGCGGGGGTCCCGATGAGCACCCTCGTCGCCCGCATGGCCGCCGCGCCGCCCCGGCGCCGGGCCGTCTTCCCCGGCGCGGCGCTGGCCGGGCTGGTCCTCGCCGCGCTCGCCGCCCTGCCGGTCGCGGCCGAGGCCGTGGGCCTCCCCTTCCTCGTCGTCACCGCGACCCGGATGATGATCTTCGGGCTCGCCGCCCTCTCCCTCGACCTCGTGCTCGGCTACGGCGCGATGGTGTCGTTCGGCCACGCCGCCTTCATCGGCCTCGGGGCCTACGCGGTTGGCATCCTCGACGCCCACGGCATCCGCGACCTCGCGGTGCAGGCACCGGTGGCAGCCGTGACCTGCGCCCTCTTCGCCCTCGTCACCGGGGCGATCTCGCTTCGCACCCGCGGCGTCTACTTCATCATGATCACGCTGGCCTTCGGGCAGATGGCGTATTTCTTCATGGTCTCGCTCGCGCCCTACGGCGGCGACGACGGGCTGCCGCTGTCGGGCCGCTCGACCCTGTTCGGGATGCGGCTGATCGAGGGCGACCCGGCGCTGTTCTACTGCGTGCTGGCGGTGCTGGCGGTCGCGTTGCTGGTGCTCCGCCGCGTCGTCGCCTCGCGCTTCGGCCGGGTGCTGCGCGGCAGCCGCGACAACGCGGTGCGGATGCAGGCGATCGGCTTCTCGCCCCTGCCCTACCGGCTCACCGCCTACGTGATCGCCGGCGCCATCGCGGGGCTGGCCGGGGTGCTGCTTGCCAACCAAGCCGAATTCGTCTCGCCGGCCTACATGAGCTGGCAGCGCTCGGGCGAACTGATCGTCATGGTGGTGCTCGGCGGCATGGGCACGCTGGTGGGGCCGGTCGTCGGGGCCGCCGCCTTGATCGCCCTCGAAGAGGTGCTGGCGCATTATTCCGACCATTGGCGCCTCGGCCTCGGGCTGATGCTGGTCGCGGTGGTGCTCCTCTCCCGCGGCGGCCTCGCGGGGCTCGCGGCGAAGATCGGGAGGCGCGCATGACCTCGCTCCTCTCCGTTCGTAACTTGCGCAAGTCCTACGGCGCGCTGAAGGTGACGGACGACGTCAGCCTCGACGTGGCGTCGGGCGAGTTGCACGCCATCATCGGCCCGAACGGCGCCGGCAAGACCACGCTGATCCACCAGCTGTCGGGCAGCCTCGCCAGCGATTCCGGCACCGTGCACCTCGCCGGCGAGGACGTGACGGCCCTGCCGATGGTCGCGCGTGTGCGCCGGGGGCTGGCCCGCTCGTTCCAGATCACCTCGATCCTCGACGGGTTCTCGGTGCTGGAGAACGTGGCGCTGGCGGTCCAGGCCCGATCCGGTTCGGGCTTCCGGTTCTTCCGCCCCGCCGCGAGCGAGACGGCGCTCAACGCCGAGGCAATGGACGCGCTCGGGCGCGTCGGCCTCGCCGATCGCGCCGCGCGCCGGGCCGGCAGCCTGTCGCACGGCGAGAAGCGCCAACTCGAACTGGCGGTGGCGCTCGCGACGAGGGCCCGCCTGCTCCTCCTCGACGAGCCGCTCGCCGGTACCGGCCCGGAAGAATCCGCGATCCTGGTCGAGTTGATGCGCGAATTGAAATCCACCCACACCCTCGTGCTGATCGAGCACGACATGGACGCGGTGTTCGCGCTCGCCGACCGGATGAGCGTGCTGGTTTACGGCCGCGTCATCGCGAGCGGCGCGCCCACCGTCGTCCGCTCCGATCCGGCGGTGCGCGCCGCCTATCTCGGCGAGGAGGAGGCGGCCTGATGCTCAGCGTCGAGGGCCTGGAGAGCGCATACGGCGATTCCCGCATCCTGTTCGGGATCGACCTCTCGGTCGCCAAGGGCGAGGTGGTGACGCTGCTCGGCCGCAACGGCATGGGCAAGACCACTACCGTGAAGTCGATCTTCGGCCTCCTGAAGCCCCGGGCCGGCCGGATCCTGATCGACGGCGAGGACATGGCCGGGCGCCCGTCGCACCTCGTCGCGCGGCGCGGCCTCGGGCTGGTGCCGGAGGGGCGCCAGGTCTTCCCGACCCTCTCGGTCGAGGAGAACCTCGTCGCCACCCATCGCGGCGGGCGCGGCGCCAAGTGGAGCCTCGAGGCGGTCTACCGCCTGTTCCCGCGCTTGAAGGAGCGGCGGCGCAACGGCGGCGACCAGCTCTCGGGCGGCGAGCAGCAGATGCTGGCGATCGGACGGGCACTCATGACCAATCCGCGCCTCGTCGTCCTCGACGAGGCGACCGAGGGGCTGGCGCCGCTGATCCGCGAGGAGATCTGGGCCTGCCTGCGGGCGATCAAGGACGAGGGCGAGGCGATCCTGGTGATCGACAAGAACGTCGATGCGCTGGCCCGCTTCGCCGACCGGCACGTGGTGATCGAGAAGGGCCGCGTGGTCTGGACCGGCACCAGCGCGGCGCTCCGCGAGGCGCCGGAGGTGAAGGACCGGTTCCTTCATGTGTGAAACATCCGTCGAAGGAGTAAGCCCATGACCCCCATGACCGCAGGCATCACCCGCGCCGGTGAGGGCATCGAGGGCGTCCGCTGGAACATCCTCGGGCAGATCTACGTGCCGAAGCAGCACTCCGAGAGCTCGCTGTCCTGGCACGCCACCTTTCCGCCGGGCACCTTCGTGCCGCCGCACATCCACCCGACGCAGGACGAGTTCCTGTACATCCTGCAGGGCCGGCTCACCGCCGTCCTCGACGGGCAGGAGAGCGTGGCCGAGCCCGGCGACACGGTGCGCCTGCCGCGGGGCCAGCCGCACGGCCTGTTCAACCGCTCGGATGCGGACGTGAAGTGCGTGTTCTGGGTCTCGCCGGCGCGCCGCCTCTACGACCTGTTCTGGGCGCTGCACAATCTCGGCCCCCAGGCCAACCCGGCCGACGTGGTGGCGATCTCGGCCAAGCACGAGGTCGATTTCCTGCCGCCCCCGGACGCGGAGTGAAGCGATGCGCGTCCTCATCGTCGGCGCCGGGATCGGGGGCCTTGCCACCGCCCTGATGCTCCACCGGCGCGGCATCCGCGCCACGATCGTCGAGCAGGCCTCCGAGGTGCGCGAGGTCGGCGTCGGCATCAACACCCTGCCGCACGCGATCCGCGAACTCGCCGAGCTCGACCTGCTGCCGGCCCTCGACCGGGTGGCGATCCGCACGAGGGAACTCGCCTACTTCAACCGCCAGGGCCAGGAGGTCTGGCGCGAGCCGCGGGGGTTGGAGGCCGGCCATCCGGTGCCGCAATTCTCGATCCATCGCGGGCGCCTGCAGGCCGTGCTCTACGACGCGGTGCGCGAGCGGCTGGGGCCGGACGCGGTCCGGACCGGGCTGGCGCTCTCCGGCTTCCTGCAGGACGAGGGCGGGATCACCGCCCACTTCACCGACGCGCTCCGGGGCGATGCCGGCCGCACGATCCGGGCCGACGTGCTGATCGCCTGCGACGGCATCCACTCGGTGGTGCGGAAAAAGTTCTTCCCCGACGAGGGCCCGCCGCGCTGGGACGGGGTGCTGATGTGGCGCGGCGCCACCGAGTGGGCGCCCTGGGGCGACGGCCGCACCATGGCGATCGGCGGCGGCATGGGGGCGAAATGCGTCCTCTACCCGATCGCCGAGGCCGAGGGCGGCCGCCAGCTGATGAACTGGGTGGTGTTCGTGAAGATGGCGGACGGGCAGGTCTCGCCGCCGCCCAAGGAGAGCTGGTCGCGTCCCGCCCACCGCTCGCAGGTGCTGCCCTACGCGCGGCGCTTCGCCCTGCCGGATTTCGACCTCGCGGCGCTGGTCGAGGCGACGCCGCAAATCTTCGAATACCCGATGTGCGACCGCGATCCGCTGCCGCGTTGGAGCCACGGGCGGGTGACGCTTCTGGGGGACGCCGCCCATCCGATGTACCCGGTCGGCTCCAACGGCGCCTCTCAGGCGATCCTCGACGCGCGGGCGCTGGGCGACGCGCTGGCGGGCGCCGAGCATCCGATGCAGGCGCTCCACAGGTATGAGGCCGAGCGCCGGCCGAAGACCGCCGAGATCGTGATGCTCAACCGCAAGGGCGGGCCGGAGCGGGTGATCGACGAGGTCGAGAAGCGGGCGCCCGCCGGGTTCTCCCGGGTCGAGGACGTGCTGAGCCACGCCGAGCGCCAGGCGATCGTCGGGGGCTATGCCGGCAAGGCCGGGTTCGCGGTGGCGGGGAACGTGAGCCCGCTGCGGGTGGCGGTGTGAGATACGCCGCGCCGTGAGCATTCCCCTCTCCCCGCGGGCGGGGAGAGGGCCTCGGTGACCTTGTCGTCACCGAGGCGAGGCGGCAGCCGAGGGTGAGGGGGTGTTTCCGGACGAGTCTCACTCGTCGAGACCCCCTCACCCTCGCCTCGGCTTCGCCTGCGCTAGCCGCGCCCCCTGAACGGGGGACGCGGCCCTCTCCCCGCCCGCGGGGAGAGGGGGACCCGCGCCCAATTCCTTTAAGGTTGAAATATCCATGCCCCACGCCTCTCCCCCTCCCCGCCACGTCCTGGTCACCGGCGGCGCCCGCGGCATCGGGCGGGCGATCGCGGCCGGGTTCGTGGCGGCGGGGGAGCGGGTGACCGTGCTCGGCCGCACGCCGGACAGCGCCGCCCGCGCGCAGGCCGAACTCGGCGCCGCCCACGCCGTCGCGGCCGACGTCACCGATGCGACCGCCCTGGAGCGCGCCCTGGCGCAGGCCGCCGAGCAGGCCGGCCCGGTCGCGGTGCTGGTCAACAATGCCGGCGGAGCCGAGACGGCGCCGCTCGCCCGCAGCGACGTCGACACCCTGCGGCGAATGATGGCGCTCAACCTCGAGCCGGTGCTGGTCGCCGCCCGTGCCGTCGTGCCCGGCATGAAGGCGCAAGGCGGGGGGCGGATCGTCTCGGTCGCCTCCACGGCCGGGCTGAAGGGCTACGCCTATGTCGGCGCGTACTGCGCCGCCAAGCACGCGGTGGTGGGTCTCACCCGGGCGCTGGCGCTCGAACTCGCCGCCACCGGCATCACCGTCAACGCGGTCTGCCCCGGCTTCACCGACACCGACCTCGTCGGCAGCGCCATCGACGGGCTGGAGGCGAAGACCGGCCGCGGCCGCGACGACCTCCTGACCGAGTTCACCCGTCACAACCCGATGGGCCGCCTGATCCGCCCGGAGGAGGTGGCGGACGCGGTGCTGTGGCTCGCCGGCCGGGAGGCCGGCGCGGTCACCGGCCAGGCCGTCGCGGTGGCGGGAGGCGAGCTGTGAACGCCCCCACCGAGATCTCCGCCGAGCCCCCGGCCCACCGCAGCGAGGTGCGGCTGTGGCTGCGCCTGCTCACCACCGCCAACACCATCGAGGCGGAGATCCGCCGCCGCCTGCGCGACCGCTTCGATACCACGCTCCCCCGTTTCGACCTGCTGGCGCAGCTCGAACGCGCGCCCGACGGGATCCAGCTCGGAGAATTGTCGCGCCGGATGATGGTGTCGAACGGCAACGTCACCGGCCTCGTCGAGCGGCTGGCGCAGGAAGAGCTGATCGACCGCCAGGTCTCGGAGACCGACCGCAGGGCGGTGCAGGTGCGCCTGACGGCCCGGGGCCGCGCCGTCTTCACCGAGATGGCCCGCGCCCATGCCGACTGGATCGCCGAGCTCGTCGGCGCCCTCGACCCCGCCGAGCAGGACGCCCTGTCCACCCAGCTCTCCGCCCTCAAGGCCTCGGTGCGGCCGGGCGGCACCAAATCAAAACCAAAACGTCAGGGAGGCACCATGAGGCGCCAGAACGCCATCGCGGCCCCGCTCGCCGGGTTCACGCCGCAGCATTTCGGCTTCGCGATCGAAGGCGGCATCGCGACCGTGACCTTGAACCGGCCGGAGAAGAAGAACCCGCTCACCTTCGAGAGCTACGCGGAACTGCGCGACACCTTCCGGGCCCTGCGCTTCGAGGAGAGCGTGACGGCCGTGGTGATCACGGGGGCCGGCGGCAACTTCTCCAGCGGCGGCGACGTGTTCGAGATCATCGAGCCGCTGACCGCCATGGGCGCCGCCGACCTCCACGCCTTCACGACCATGACCGGCGACCTCGTCAAGGAGATGCGGGCCTGCCCGCAGCCGGTCGTGGCCGCGGTCGAGGGCGTCTGCGCGGGCGCGGGCGCCATCATCGCCATGGCCTCCGACCTGCGGGTAGCGGGCACCGGCGCCAAGGTGGCGTTCCTGTTCAACAAGGTGGGGCTCGCCGGCTGCGACATGGGGGCCTGCGCGATCCTGCCCCGGATCATCGGCCAGGGCCGGGCCTCCGAGCTTCTCTATACCGGCCGCTTCATGAGCGCCGAGGAGGGCGAGCGCTGGGGCTTCTTCAACCGCCTGGTCCCGGCGGGCGAGGCCTTGAGCACGGCCCGCGAGACCGCCCGCGCGCTCACGCAAGGCCCGGCCTACGCCAACGGCCTGACCAAGCGGATGCTGCACATGGAATGGGCGATGGGAGTCGATGCCGCCATCGACGCAGAGGCGATGGCCCAGGCGCTCTGCATGAAGACCCAGGATTTCCGCCGCGCCTTCGAGGCCTTTGCGGGCAAGACCAAGCCGGTCTTCGAGGGGAACTGACCGATGGTCATCCGTATTCCGCTCTCTCCTACACACGACCTCATCCTGAGGTGTCAGTCCATCGGAGATGGACTGACCTCGAAGGAGGGCTCCAAGTATCTCGGAGACTTCTGGAGCCCTCCTTCGAGGCTCCTTTCAGTCGCACCTCAGGATGAGGTTGTGGGTGGGATGAACCAAGTGGGAAGGCCCTGACCATGCCCGACCGGACCTTCCTCGACTGGCCGTTCTTCGAGCCGCGCCACCGCGACCTCGCCGCGCAGGCCGACGACTGGGCCGCCCGCACGGTGCCGGCCCTCGTCGACCACCACGACGTCGACGGCTCGTGCCGGCGGCTCGTCGCGGCCCTCGGCGAGGCGGGGTTCCTGCGCTTCGCCGCGCCGGAGGACGGGGTGTTCGACGTGCGGGCCCTCTGCCTCCTGCGCGAGACCTTCGCCCGCCACGACGGCCTCGCCGATTTCGCCTTCGCCATGCAGGGCCTCGGCACCGGGGCGCTGACGCTGTCCGGCACGCCGGCCCAGCGCGATGCGGTGCTGCCCGGGGTGCGGGCGGGCCGCGGCATCGCCGCCTTCGCGCTCACCGAGCCCGAGGCCGGCTCCGACGTCGCCCAGATCGCGCTCTCGGTGCGGCCGGCCGACGACGGGACGGTCCGGCTCGATGGCGAGAAGACCTGGATCTCGAATGGCGGCATCGCCGATACGTACGTCGTCTTCGCCCGCAGCGGCGAGGCGCCGGGGGCGCGGGGCCTCTCGGCCTATCTCGTGCCGGCGGACACGCCCGGCCTGACGGTCGCCGAGCGCCTCGACACCATCGCGCCCCATCCGCTCGCGCGGCTGCGCTTCGAGAATTGCCGCGTGCCGGCGCAGAACCGCATCGGCGAGGCGGGCGCGGGCTTCAAGGTCGCGATGGCGACGCTCGACGTGTTCCGCTCCACCGTCGGCGCCGCGGCCCTGGGATTCGCCCGCCGCGCCCTCGATGCCTCCTTGCACCGCGCGCAGAACCGCACGCTGTTCGGGGCGCCGCTCGCCGCGATGCAGCTGACCCAGACCAGCCTCGCCGAGATGGCGACGGCGATCGATTCGGCGGCGCTCCACGTCTACCGCGCCGCCTGGACCCGGGATTCCGGGGCGCCCCGCATCACCCGCGAGGCCGCGATGGCCAAGATGGTGGCGACGGAAGCGGCGCAAGAGGTGATCGACCGGGCGGTGCAACTCCACGGCGGCGAGGGCGTCCGCTCCGGCTCGGTGCCGGAGACGCTCTACCGCGAGATCCGGGCGCTGCGGATCTACGAGGGCGCCACCGAGGTCCAGAAGCTCGTCATCGCCCGCCAGATTCTCGCCTGATAGGAGGTTCGTCCGATGGAGGCTGCCGTGCCGGAAACTCGTCCCATCGCGTATCCCGAAGCCGTCGCCGGGGACGCTCCTCGCCCGGGCGGCAGCCCGTGGGCCCGGCGCCCGGACACCTTCGTGCGGGACAACCTGCCCCCGCCGGACCGGATGCCGGACTTCGTCAACCTCGACCGGCTCGGCTATCCCGAGCACCTGAACGCCACGGTCGAGCTGGTGGACCGGCACGTCGCAGAGGGGCGCGGCGACCGGGTGGCCCTCGTCGGGCCGGACGTGACCTGGACCTATGCCGAGCTGGCGCGCCGGATCGACCGGATGGCGAACGTGCTGGTCGACCGGCTCGGCCTCGTCCCGGGCGGGCGGGTGCTGCTGCGCTCGGCCAACAACCCGACCAAGGTCGCGCTCTACCTCGCGATCATCAAGGCGGGCGGGATCGTGGTCGCGACGATGCCGCTCCTGCGCGCGCGTGAACTGACCCAGATCCTCGACAAGGCCCGGATCCCGCTCGCGCTCTGCGATGCCGGCCTGATCGACGAGATGGCGAAGGCCGTGGACGGGCGCGCCGAACCGGTGCGGGTCGTCACCTGGCGCGGCACCGCCGGGGGCGAGCTCGGCGACCTCCTCCGCGACGCCTCCGACCGGTTCGAGGCGCCCCTCACCCGGGCCGACGATCCATGCCTGCTCGGCTTCACCTCAGGCACCACCGGCCTGCCGAAGGCGACGATCCACTACCACCGCGACCTCCTGGTGATCTGCGACGCCTACGGCCGCGAGGTGCTGCGGGCGACGGAAGACGACGTGTTCATCGGCTCGCCGCCGCTCGCCTTCACCTTCGGCCTCGGCGGGCTGGTGCTGTTTCCCTTCCGGGTCGGCGCCCGGGCGGTGCTGCTCGAGAAGGCGGGCCCGGCCGACCTCGCGGCGGCCATCGCGCGCTACCGCGCGACGGTGCTGTTCACCGCGCCCACCGCCTACCGGGCGATGCTCGGCCTGATCGGCCAGCACGACCTGTCGAGCTTGCGAAAATGCGTCTCGGCCGGCGAGACCCTGCCGGCGCCGACCTGGCATGCCTGGCTGAAGGCGACCGGGATCAAGCTGATGGACGGCATCGGCGCGACCGAGATGCTGCACATCTTCATCGCCTCGCCGGAGGACGAGATCCGCCCCGGCGCGACGGGGCGGCCGGTGCCGGGCTACGAGGCCAGGGTGATCGATGCGGACGGCAAGCCGTGCCCGCCCGGAGTGCCGGGGCGGCTCGCGGTGCGCGGGCCGATCGGCTGCCGCTACCTCGCGGACGAGCGCCAAGTCGTCTACGTGCAGGACGGCTGGAACGTCACCGGCGACACCTACCTGCAGGACGCCGACGGCTATTTCTGGTTCCAGGCCCGCAACGACGACATGATCGTCTCGGCCGGCTACAACATCGCCGGCCCCGAGGTGGAGGCGAGCCTGCTCGCCCATCCGGCGGTGGCGGAGGTCGGCGTCGTCGCCGCGCCCTGCCCCGAGCGCGGCCGCATCGTCGCCGCCTATGTGGTGCTCAACCCCGGCTTCGACGGGACCGAGGCCCTGACCAAGGCGCTGCAGGAGCACGTGAAGACCGACCTCGCGCCCTACAAGTATCCGCGGGCGGTGCACTACGTGCCCGCCCTGCCCAAGACCGAATCCGGCAAGCTGCAACGCTTCGCCCTGCGTCGGCAGGCTGAGGCGGAGGCGGCGATCGTCCAGGGAGAGACCGCATGACCGCCAGCCCGATCCCGCTCCGCCCCGCGACGGAGGCGCCCGCGCTCACCACCCTCCAGCCGCCGGGCTGGAAGAAGCCGAAGGGCTACGCCAACGGCATGGCCGGGCGCGGCACCGTGGTGATGACCGGCGGGCTGATCGGCTGGGACGAGAACGAGGTCCTGGCCGAGGGCTTCCTCCCCCAGGTCGAGCAGATCCTGCGCAACATCCTCGCCGTCCTGGCCGAGGCCGGGGGCGGGCCGGAGCACGTCGCGCGGCTCACCTGGTACGTGCGCAGCGTCGACACCTATCGGGCCTCCCTGCCCGAGCTCGGGCCGGTCTATCGCCGGGTGATGGGCCGCCACTTCCCCGCCATGGCGCTCGTCGGCGTCGCCGACCTCGTCGAGCCGGGGGCGCTCGTCGAGATCGAGGCGACCGCGATCGTGCCGGACGCCGCGTGATGCAGCCGGTCTCCTGGACGACCGGTGGGACGCTCGGCGACATCGACCGCGCCTACGACAATCTCGGCGCCATCCCGGACGCCAAGACCTATCCGCCACGCTGGATCGCGGCGGCTGCGGCGTTCCGGGAAGGTCTCGTCGCGCAAGGGCGCGCCCGGCTCGGCCTGCCCTACGGGGCGGGCCCGCGCCAGGCCTACGACCTCTTCATGCCTGAGGGTACGCCCGCCGGCCTCGCGGTGTTCGTCCATGGCGGCTACTGGAAGGCCTTCGACCGCTCGGTCTGGTCCCACCTCGCCGCCGGGCCGCTCGCCCACGGGCTCGCCGTCGCGGTGCCGAGCTACACGCTCTGCCCCGAGGCCCGCATCGGCGCCATCACCGCCGAGATCGCCGCCTTCCTCGACCGGGCGAGCGCCGAGGTGGCGGGTCCGATCCGCCTCGCCGGGCATTCCGCCGGCGGGCACCTCGTCAGCCGGATGCTCTGCACCGACATCGCTCTCGCCTGCGCCGGGCGGATCGACCGGGTGGTGTCGATCAGCGGCGTCCACGACCTGCGCCCGCTCCTCGCCACGGCCATGAACGAGACCCTGCGCCTCGATCCCGGGGAGGCCCGGGCCGAGAGCCCGGCGCTCCGCGAGCCGCGCCCCGGCGCGCACCTGATCGCGGTGGCGGGAGGCGACGAACTGCCCGAATTCCTGCGCCAGAACCTGCTGCTGCCGACGATCTGGCACGGGCTCGGGGCGCGGACCGAGGCGTTCGAGATCCCGGGGCGCCACCACCTCGGCGTCGTCGAGGACCTGGCCGATCCGGCGAGCGCCCTGACGCGGGCGCTGGCGGGCGGCTGAGGCCGCCCGCTTCCTTCAGATCCGCACCGTCCGGTTGCGGGCGGCCAGCAGGCCGAAGCTCCCGGCCGAAAGGCACACGACGGCGTAGAGCGCCGCCGGCAGGCCCCAGCCACCGCTCCAGTCGTGGGCGATGCCGACCAGGAACGGGCCGAGCGCCGCCCCGCAATAGCCGACGCCCTGCGCCATGGCGGAGAGTTCGGCGGCGGCCCGGGGATCGCCGGCCCGCAGCACGATCAGCGTGAGGGCGAGGCCGAAGCAGCCGCCGAGGCCGAGGCCGAGCAGCAGCGCGAAGCCCCAGGCCAGCACCAGCGGGCCGACCAGCAGCCCGACGAAGCCGACGAGCGGCAGGCTGACGACCAGCACCACCCAGGGCCGCTGGTCGGGCCGGCGCGCCGCCAGCGTCGGCACCACGAGGGCGAGCACGCCTTGCGCCAGTGCCGAGACCGAGGCGACGAGGCCGGCTGCCACGATGTCGAGGCCCCGGTCGACCAGGGCCGCGGGCAGCCAGCCGAACACGATGTAGGCGAGCGAGGATTGCAGGCCCATGAAGGCGGTGACCTGCCAGGCCAGGGGATCGCGCCACAGCGCCCCGCTCGGCCGCGCCGCCGCCCCGGCGGGTTTGTCGCGGCCGCGCGCGAAGGGCAGCCAGGCCGCCGCGGCGACGAGGGCGGGGGCGGCCCACAGCATCAGGGCCCCCTCCCAACCGAGGCCGAGGGCATGGCGCGCCGGCACGGTGAAGCCCGCCCCGGCAGCGGCGCCGAGGCAGAGCAGCGCGGTGTAGAGCCCGGTCATCAGGCCGGCCCGGTCGGGAAAGTCGCGCTTGACGATGCCCGGCAGGATGACGCCGACGATCCCGATCGCCGCCGCGGCGATCACCGAGCCGAGGAAGAGCGACGGCAGGCCGCCGAGGCCGCGCACGCCGAGGCCGAGCGCCAGGACGAGGAGCGCGGCCAGCACGCCGGCATCCGGCCCGACGCGCCGCACCAGCACGGGCGCGAGACGGCCGAACACCCCGAGGCACAGGACCGGCACGGTGACGAGGGCCCCGGCGAGCGCACCCGAGAGGCCGGTCTCGGCGCGGATGCCCGGCAGGAGCGGGCCGATGCTCGACAGGGCGGGCCGCAGGTTGAAGGCCACCAGCATCAGCCCGAGGCCGATCAGGACCGGGTGGAACCCCGCCCTCCCCGGCCGCGCGGCAGCGATGTCCGGCTCCCGTTCGATGGTCCGCACCGGCCGTCCTCCCCTCGCGCGTGACGCGCGTTGAGAGGCGTCATACCGTCCCGGAGCAGGGCTGAGGACCGGCAAGTTTGCAACCCCGCACCGATGCGGGGGGCCGCGGGCGGGGACGCACCGGCGCAAGCCCGGTCCCGGTCACTCCGCCTTGGCGGGCGCGCGCGTGGCGGGCGCTCGCTTGGCGGCGGGCTTGCGGCGGGGCTTTGCCGCCGGTGCGGCGGCCTCCGGCTCGCGCGCCGGCTCCCTTGCCGGCTCCTTCTCCAGATCCTGCACCGGCTCGGGCGCCTTGGCCTCGCGGGTGATCATCTCCACCATGCTCTGGGGCAGGCGGACGAAGTGGCCGGTGCCGTGGCCGGACCGGTCGAGGATCTCGGCGAAGACCGGCTTGTGCGGCTCGTGCCCGGCCTCGCCCAGCGCGCAGGGGCGGCGCGGCAGGGCGCTCAGCTTCGCGGCGAGTTCCTTCGGCACCAGTGCGTTCACGCCTCACCCTCCCGACGGCCGGACAGAGCGGAGGTGTAGGACCCGCAGGGTTAACGATCGGCTGCCGCCGGCGCGGCGGCGGCGTGCGCCTCCGGGACGCCCGGCGAGGCGGCGGGAGGCTGCGCGCCGGTAAAGGCGGCGTAGGAGCGGCGCAGCAGGGCGCCGTCGAGGTCGTGTCCGATCAGCACCAGGCGGGTGCGGGCCCCGCCCTCGGGCCATTCGGCCAGGTGCCGGGGCGGATGGACGAGGTGCTGCACGCCCTGGATCACCACCGGCGTCGCGACGCCCTCGACCGCCACCAGCCCCTTGAGCCGCAGGATGCGGGAGCCGTGACGGTTGAGCAGCATGCCGAGCCAGAGGCCGAACCGGGTCCAGTCCACCGGCCCGCTCTCGATCGTCACCGCCCCGGCCGCGCCGTGGGGTTGCGACGGGATCTCGGCGCAGAGCCAGCGCCGGGCGCTCGCGGTCCCGGTCGGGTCGTCGGTGAGGAGGGCCGCTTCCGGCGCGTCGTCGAGGGTGAGGTCGGTGACCGGTGCGGGCGGGTTGAGGGCGGCGAGCCGCGCCCTGAGGGCGGCGACGACCGCGGGCGGGGCGAGGTCGGTCTTCGACAGAACCAGCCGGTCGGCGCAGGCCGCCTGCCGCACCGCCTCCTCGTGCGTGTCGAGGGTGCGGGCGCCGTTCACCGCGTCCACCACCGTGACGATGGCGGCGGTCGTGAAGGCGTGGCGCAGGACCGGGTCGGCCACCAGGGTGGCGACGGCCGGGCCCGGATCGGCGAGGCCCGTCGTCTCGATCACCACCCGGCGGAAGGGCGGCACCAGGCCGCACCGGCGCCGATCGTGCAGGTCGACGAGCGCCGCCTTCAGGTCGCCGCGGATGCTGCAGCAGACGCAGCCGCCGCGCAGGAGCGCCACCTCGCCCTCGAGCGGCTCGACCAGGAGGTGGTCGAGGCCGACCTCGCCGAACTCGTTGATCAGGACCGCGGTGTCGCGCAGGTCCGGCCAGCGCAGCAGGCGGGCGAGGAGCGCGGTCTTGCCGGCGCCGAGGAAGCCGGTGAGCAGGGTGACGGGTGTCGCTGGGGCGCGGGTCACCGCGCCTCCAGGGCGGCGATGATCGCGGGATCGAGGGGATCGCAGGGATGCCCGGCGAGGCGTTCGGCGGCCGGCCACAGGGCGCCGAGATGGTCGACCATCGCTGTCCGCCCGGTGCGGCCCGACAGCGTGTAGCGATCGGCCCAGGCCGCGAGGCGCAGGCCGTAGAGGCCGAGCACGCGGTTGGCGGCCTCCGCCCGGGCTCGCCGCCCGGCCTGGGCCGGGCCCGGGCGGGCCACCCCGTCGCTCCAGTGATCGGGCGCCCCGAAGGCGCCGCACAGGCCGCACATCGAATCAGGATTCCGGCCGCGCCTTGCCCTCGAACGGGAAGCGCTTCGCAAAGTCCTCTGCGATCGTCTCCATCGTCACGAAGCGCACGCCGTCATGGGCCTTGAAGTGCTGGAACAGCCGCTCGTGCATCTGCAGCACGTGCGGCTTGCCCGAGACGTCCGGGTGGATGGTGATCGGGAAGACGGCGTAGTCGTAGTTGGCGTAGACCCAGTCGAACTGGTCGCGCCACATCTGTTCGATGTCGCGCGGGTTGACGAAGCCGTGGCTGTTGGGCGCCGCCTTGACGAACATCATCGGCGGCAGGTCGTCGAGGGTCCAGGAGGCCGGGATCTCGATCAGCCGGGTCTCGGTGCCGTGCTCGAACGGGCGCATCCAGGTCGAGGGATGCTGCGAATAATCGATCTTGGTCCATTTCTCGTCCACCCGCACGTAGTAGGGGTGGTGGTCGTTGTGCATCAGCGAGTGGTCGTAGCGGATGCCCTTCTTCTGCAGGAGCTCGTTGGTCTTGGGGCCGAACTCCCACCACGGGGCGACGTAGCCGCGGGGCGGCTTGCCGGCGAGGTCGCTGATCAGCCCGACGCACTTGTCGAAGATCGCCTCCTCCTGCTCGGGGGTCATCGCGATCGGGTTCTCGTGGCTGTAGCCGTGCATCCCGATCTCGTGGCCCGCCGCCGCCACGGCCTTCATCTCCTCGGGAAACGTCTCGATCGAGTGGCCGGGGATGAACCAGGTCGTCTGGATGCCCCAGCGCGCGAACATCCGCAGGAGCCGGGGCGACCCGACCCTGCCGGCAAAGACCCCGCGGGAGATGTCGCAGGGGCTGTCCTCGCCGCCATACGATCCGAGCCAGCCCGCCACCGCGTCGACGTCGACGCCGTAGGACACGAAGATCTCTTTCGCCATGCGCGTCATCCCGCCTGCCCGGCGGGCATCTGACAACCGGGGGCGCGGCGCGGTCAAGCCGTAACAGGCCCGGCACCGGACCATGAAAAGGGCGCGGCCCCTCCCCCGGTCCGGGCGAAGCGCCGCGCCCTGATCTCAGTCTTGAGAGACGTGCGGGTCCTCAGTCGATATCCGCGACCGCCTCGGCGCCGCCGTAGACCCGGTGGGCGAGCGAGGCCTCGATCAGGTCGTCGATGTCGCCGTCGAGGACGTCGTCGGGGCTGGTCGACTGGGCGCCGGTGCGCAGGTCCTTCACCAGCTGGTAGGGCTGGAGCACGTAGGAGCGGATCTGGTGGCCCCAGCCGATATCGGTCTTCGAGGCGGCCTCGGCGTTGGCCTTCTCCTCGCGCTTCTTCAGCTCGAGCTCGTAGAGGCGGGCGCGCAACATGTTCCAGGCGGTGGCCCGGTTCTTGTGCTGCGAGCGCTCCTGCTGGCACGCCACCACGATCCCGGTCGGGTTGTGGGTGATGCGCACCGCCGAGTCGGTGGTGTTGACGTGCTGGCCGCCCGCGCCCGACGACCGGTAGGTGTCGATCCGGCAGTCCGATTCCTTGATCTCGATCGTGATCCGGTCGTCGATGACCGGGTAGACCCAGACGCTGGCGAAGCTGGTGTGCCGCCGGGCGTTGGAATCGTAGGGCGAGATCCGCACCAGGCGGTGGACGCCCGATTCGGTCTTCAGCCAGCCATAGGCGTTGTGGCCCTTGATCAGGAGCGTGGCGCCCTTGATCCCGGCCTCCTCGCCGTCGGACCACTCGACGATCTCGACCTTGTACTTCCGGCGCTCGGCCCAGCGGGAATACATGCGCTGGAGCATGTTGGCCCAGTCCTGGCTCTCGGTGCCGCCGGCGCCGGCATGGACCTCGACGTAGGTGTCGTTGCCGTCGGCCTCGCCGGAGAGCAGGGTCTCGATCTGGCGGCGGGCCGCCTCGACCTGCACGGCGCGGATCTGCTCCTCGCCCTCGCGGATGGTGGCGGCATCGCCCTCCATCTCGCCGAGCTCGATCAGCGTGGCGCCGTCCTCCAGCCCCTGCTCGAGGCGGCGGATCGCGGTCGCGGCGTCATCGAGCTGCGTGCGCTCGCGCATCACCTTCTGGGCCTCCTCCGGATCGTTCCAGAGCGAGGGGTCCTCGGAGCGGGCGTTCAGCTCCGCGAGGCGCTTGTCAACGGTATCCCAGTCAAAGATGCCTCCTCAGCAGTCCGATCGACTGCTTGGCGGCATCCGAGAGTTGCTCGATCTCGGCGCGCATCTGGTGTGGGTTCACTCGCGTGAGGTTGGGGTGCTGGGTGATAGCGCCGGGGGGCGCGGGTGTAAACGGCGGGAGGGGATCGCGTCAGCCGAGCTCTCGGCCGACCGGAGGCCCGTCGAGCGCGCCGGCGATATCCGGGTTGATCTCGGGCAGGTGGTCGGCACCGACGAGAAGCTCGGCGATCGGGATGCGGCGCGGCTTGTCTGGAGCCGGATCGGCGAGATCAACGGTGAGACGCAAGCCGAGAGCTTTCGTCACCGAGAGCGCAGTCGCGAGAGGCAGATCGTCGAGGTCGAGGTCGCAGAGCGGCAGGCTGGCCGCTTCGACGGTTCGGTTCTGGTGCACGGCACGAACCGCCACGCGGAGAGCCGACGCCACGTGGGATGCGGCTCCGGCCTCGAAGGCATCGGACAGGAACACTGCGATGGCCTCGGTCGAACTCAGCGAGGCAGCGGGATCGAAGTCCGAGATCTGTTCGGTCATCAGCGAGCCTCACAGAGGGATACTGGGCGGTCCGAGGAAAAGAACAGCGCGGGTTTTCCCCTCTCCCCGCGGGCGGGGAGAGGAGGAATCCCGCACCTCTTCTTTCCCGGACAGGGCTCGTCGCGACGTGCCGAAGCGCTCTTACGCGAAGGGCGAGGCACCCGCCGGCGCCCCGCCCTCCCTGTCGCCGTCAGTACAGCCCGCCCGCCTGGGCCGCCCGGTCCGCGTCCGCGGGCACCGCCGCCGGCGCCGCCGGCTGGGCGCTTGCCGGGGCCGAGTAGCTGTCGGGCGGGGCGGTGCCGGGCTTGAAGGCTTCGAGCAGCCCCCCCTCCGAGCCGCCGGCGCGGGTGCCGCTGGCGGCGTTGACGCGGATCAGCTTGATGCCCGGGGGCACGCGGAACGGCGTCGGCGGCTTGTCCTTGAGGGCGGCCTTCAGGAAGTCGCGGGCGATCGGGGCGGCGAGCCCGCCGCCGGTGGCGCTGTCGCCGAGCGAGCGGGGCTTGTCGTAGCCGATATAGATGCCGACCGCGAGATCCGGCGAGAAGCCGACGAACCAGGCGTCCTTGGAGTCGTTGGTGGTGCCGGTCTTGCCGGCGAGCGGCTTGCCGATCTCCTTCAGGATCGTGGCGGTGCCGCGCTGGACCACGCCCTCCATGATCGAGACGATCTGGTAGGCGGTGAGCGGGTCGAGCACCTGCTCGGACTCGTCGACCAGCTTCGGCTCGTCCTGGCCCGACCACTTGTCAGCGTCGCAGCCGATGCACTTGCGGGTGTCGTGGCGGTAGATGGTCTCGCCGTTGCGGTCCTGGATCCGGTCGATCAGCGTCGGGCGGATGCGCCGGCCGCCGTTGTCGAGCATCGAGTAGGCGGTGACCATCCGCATCACGGTGGTCTCGCCGGCACCAAGCGACATCGGCAGGACGGGCAGCATGTCGTCGTAGACGCCGAAGCGGCGGGCGTACTCGGCGATCAGCGGCATGCCGACGTCCTTAGCGAGCCGCACCGTCATCAGGTTCTTCGAGTGCTCGATGCCGTAGCGCAGGGTGTGGGGGCCGCCGCCGGCCTTGCCGCCGTAGTTCGTCGGGGTCCAGGCCTCCTGGCCGGGGCCCGCCTCGATGGTGATCGGCGTGTCGAGGACCATCGAGGACGGGGTGTAGCCGTTGTCGAGGGCCGCCGAGTAGACGATCGGCTTGAACGACGAGCCGGGCTGGCGCATCGCCTGGGTGGCGCGGTTGAACTCGCTCTCGTCGTAGGAGAAGCCGCCGACCATCGCGTGGACGCGGCCCGTGTACGGGTCCATCGCCACGATCGCGCCGGAGACCTCCGGGATCTGGCGCAGGCGGTAGGTGTTGCCGGCCCCCTCCATGCGCTCGACATAGACGACGTCGCCGGAATTGAGCGCCGCCGCGACGCTGCGGCCGGTCCAGCGCACGCCCTCGGCCGAGATGATCCCGGTCTCGCGGTCCTTCGAGACCTGGCCGGAGCTCTCGCGCTTGGGCTGCAGGCCGATCGTGGCGCGGCCGCCCGACGTGTCGAGCACCACGGCCAGGCGCCAGGGCTGCACGTCGCCGAGCGCCGGGACCTCGGCCACCGCCATGCCCCAGTCGCGGCCGGCGAGCTCGACGCGGCTCTTCGGGCCGCGCCAGCCGCGGGCCTGGTCGTAGCGGACGAGGCCGTCGACCAGCGCCTTGCGGGCCATCGCCTGCATCTTCGGGTCGAGGGTGGTGCGCACCGACAGGCCGCCCTCGTAGAGCTTCTTCTCGCCGTAGCGCTCGGAGATCTCGCGGCGGACCTCCTCGGCGAAGTAGTTCGCGTTGGCGGTGTTGGGCGAGACGGTGCGCGGGTTGACGCCGAGCGGCTGCTTGCGCTCGGACTCGGCCTCCTCCTTGGTGATGTACCCGTTCTGGGCCATCAGGCCGATGATCTCGTTGCGGCGCGCCAGCGCCTGCTGGGTGCGGCGGTAGGGATGGTAGTTGTTCGGGCCCTTGGGCAGCGCCGCGAGATAGGCCGCCTCGTGGATCGTCAGCTCGTGCACCGACTTGCCGAAATAGTCGAGGGCGGCGGCCGCGATGCCGTGCAGGTTGCGGCCCGGCACGATCGTGCCGAGGAAGATCTCGTTGAGGTAGAGCTCGAGGATCTTGTCCTTCGAGTAGGTCGATTCGATGCGCAGCGCGATCAGCGCCTCGCGGACCTTGCGGTCGAGGGTCTGCTCGGAGGAGAGCAGGAAGTTCTTGGCGACCTGCTGGGTGATGGTCGAGGCGCCCTGCTTCTTGCCGCTGGACGCGTTGGTGACGATCGCCCGGACGATGCCCTCGGGGTCGATGCCGCCGTGCTTGTAGAAGTTCTTGTCCTCGGCCGACAGGAAGGCCGCGACGACGATCTTCGGCATCGCCTGGATCGGCAGGTAGAGCCGGCGCTCGCGGGCATACTCGGCGAGCAGGCTGCCGTCGGCCGCGTGGACGCGGGTCATCACCGGCGGCTCGTAATTGGCGAGCGCGGCGTGGTCCGGCAGGTCGCGCGAGTACTTCCAGTAGAAGTAGCCGCCCGCGGCCGCGCCGACGACGAAGAGCATCGCTGCGATGCTGAACAGGAAGCCGAAGAAGCGGAGGATGAAGCGCATCGAAACCCGATCCGTCGATGATGCCGCGGCGGCCCTCTGGCCGATCGAAAGCCCGAGGCCCGCAGCGGACGGCCACGCCTCGGCGCGGCTCCCCACCGGAACGCTACCCGCCATGACGACGCGCAGCCGCTCCCGCGATTAGCGGAGGACGGGCGCGAAAGCCAGGACAGCGAGGGGCCGACGGAGCCCTATCGACACGGGATCTATGGTGAAACTGGGGCGGGTGCGTGCTCGGCGGCCCGGCCGAGGCGCAAGCCGTCGCCGTTGAGCGCGGTCATCGCCTGGCCGGCGGGCGGGAGGCGGCCGGCGAAGAACCGCTCGATCGCCCCGGCCATCTGCGCCGTGACCCTGGTGCGCCACTCGTCGGAGAGCAGCAGATCGAGGTCGCGCTTGCTCGACAGGTAGCCGAGTTCGACCAGCACCGAGGGCACGTCGGGCGAGCGCAGCACCCGGAACCCCGCCTCGCGGTGAGGCTTCACGCTCATCTCCATCACGCCGGAGAGGTTGGTGAGCAACCCTTGCGCGAACCGTGCCGAGAATCCGCGGGTCTCGCGCAGGGTGAGCTCCTGCAGGATCGTCGCGACGTCGCCCGGTCCCTCGCCCTGGTCGGCGCCGGCGGCGGCGTCGGCCTTGTTCTCGCGGTCGGCCAGCCGCGCCGATTCGGCGTCGGTCGCCTTCTCGGAGCCGGTGTAGATCGTGGCGCCGCGCACCTGCGGGGCGGCCGAGATCGAATCGGCGTGGATCGACACGAACAGGTCGGCGCGGGCGTCGCGGGCGATGCGCACCCGCTCGGCGAGCGGCACGAACACGTCGCGGTCGCGGGTCATCTGGACCCGGATGCGGCCGCCGGCCTCGAGGCGCTGGACCAGCCCCTGGGCGACCCCGAACACGATGTCCTTCTCGTAGACGCCGTTGCCCGCGATGGCGCCCGGATCGATGCCGCCATGGCCGGCATCGACGATGACGAGGGGCCGCGAATCGACCGGATCGCGGGTCGCCGGGCCCTCGGCGCGGGCGGGCGCGGCCGGCTGGGCGGCGCGCCGGAACGCCTCGCGGTCGCTGCGGGCGAGATCGATGGTGAGCAGCGTCGCCCCGTCCCGCGGCCGGGTCGTGGTCGCGACCCGCGCCACGGTCGCGGCCTGGGCGAGGTCGATGACGATGCGCGAGCGCCCGGGGGCGAACAGGCCGTAGCGGTAGGAGGCGACGAGGCCGTCGCGCTTGCGGCCCGCCTCGGAAGGCAGCTGGAAGTTGACCTCCGGCAGGTCGACGATCGCCCGGTCGGGCCGTTCCATCACGAAGGCCCGGGCCTCGACCGGCCGGGACAGCACCACGGTCAGGCGGGTGCCCTCCGGGACCGCCGAGATCTCGGCGCCGATCGCCACCGCGGGCCGGTCGGCGGGTGCGCGCTCGGCGGCCGGACCCTCGGGCATCTGGCGATCGACGGCCGGACGCTCGGGCGCGGCGAGGCCGGGCAGCGGCGCGAGGAGGCCCAGCGCCACGAGGGCGGCGCGGAGCGGCAGGCGGATCGGACGTGCGCGTGTCGGCATGGTCTCGCGGCGACTTCTGGCGGCATCCCGGTTACGCGATAACCGCGCCATGGTTAACGCTTCGCAAAGCCGATCGGATCGCCCGCCCGGCCCCTGTGGCCGGGCGGGTACAGGGAGGGACGCCCGGGCCGGCGGGAGCCCACTCAAGGGGCCGGCAGGGGACCGGCGCCGCTCGGGCCGGACAAGCGCGCGAACATGCTTGCAAATTCGCCGCGACACTCTGTAATGGTATGGACCCTTGCCCGATGCCGCCGGCTCTTCCGCCGCGGCCCGCGGGCCCGCCCGGACGCTCTCGCAGCGGCTTCGGCGTTGGCCGGCCGCCGGCAGATCGTCCGACGATCAGCGTGCCGGGCAGGAGTCGCGTGATCCGCGGCGGCGTTCCCGAACGTCGTCGCCCGTTTTCCAACGGCCGCGGGGCCTTCCAGGCCCGCGCGCCCTGATTCGAAAGGTCGGTGGGAGTATGCGTGGACGCACAGCCTCGGATTACGAAGCTGCCGTCCCCGGCGCACGCGCTCCGCGTCGCGCCCGTCCGCGCCCCCTGCCCCCGGCCATCGTCAACCCCTCGCGCGCGTGGATGCGCGCAGCGGCGATTGACGGCATCCCCCGCACGACATCATCCGCCGGGCCCGGAAGGGCACGGCACGGGAGAGCCCTCCCGGCGCAGGTTTGCGCGCCCGGGGCGGCACCGGACTACGGAGGCTCGTCCTCCCGCGCACGGCCAGGATCCCTGAGGTCACCCGCCTCAGGGTCCGTTCCCGGATGCCCCCGTCCAGCGGCGCTGCCGTCGGTCGCCATGCCGAAAGTTCGTCATGGCCAACAAGATGCTCATCGATGCCGCCCACCCGGAAGAGACCCGGGTGGTGACGGTCAAGGGTTCCAAGGTCGAGGAATTCGACTTCGAGTCCGCTAGCCGCCGCCAGCTGCGCGGCAACATCTATCTCGCCAAGGTCACGCGGGTCGAGCCGTCGCTGCAGGCCGCCTTCGTCGAGTACGGGGGCAACCGCCACGGCTTCCTCGCGTTCAGCGAGATCCACCCCGACTACTACCAGATCCCGATCGCCGACCGGATGGCGCTCCTCGAGGAGGAGGCGCGGGCCGAGCGCGAGCACGAGGAGCGCCCCGAGCGCCAGGAGCGCGGTGAGCGCAGCGAGCGCTCGGAGCGTGGCGAGCGCCAGGAGCGCGGCGACCAGCCCCGCCGCCGGCGCCGCCGCGGCCGCCGGGCCGAGGCCTCGTCGCGCCCGTCCGACGCCGTGGTGAGCGCCCCGGCGGAGGGTCTGCACGAGGCCGGTCAGGAGACCGGTGTCGAGACGAGCGCTGTCGAGACGACCGGCTGGCAGGACACGCACCCGCGCGAGACGCTCGCCCAGGAAACCTTCAGCGAAGGGACCTCCAGCGAAGAGACCTCCAGCGAAGGGACGCCCGGCCAGCCCGAGAGCGGCGAGCATCCGGCGCAGGCCGCCCACGAGGCTCCGGCCGAGGCGCAGGCCGGCGACGCCGTCGCGCAGGACAACCTGATCCCGGAGACCCAGGCTCAGGACGGCCAGGCTCACGAGAGCCCGGCCCAGGAGACCTCTGCCCAGGCGACTTCTGCCGAGCATCACCCCGTCGAGGCCGCCCCGTTGCAGGGCGAGGCCGGCGCCGAGACCCCGGCGGCGATCGCCGCCGCCGTGTCGGCGGAGCCCGCCCCCGTCGCGGACGCGACCGAGGCCGCTCCCGCCGCGTCCGAGCCCGTCGAGGCCACGGTTCAGGCCGACACCGCCGGCGAGAGCGACGACGCGGGCGTCCTGCCCCAGCCCGTCGCCGCTTCGCAGCCGGTCGAGGCGCCGCAGGCCGACGAGGACGAGTCCGACGACGAGGACGACGACCACGAGGATGACGAGGACGAGGACGAGGACGACGGGGAGGACGACGAGGACGAGGACGAGGACGACGACCACGAGGAGGCCATCGTCGAGCAGGTCGGCGGCCGCGGCGACGCGCTGGCCGAGATCCCGGAGCGTCCCCGCACCCCGCGCCGGCACTACAAGATCCAGGAGGTGATCAAGCGCCGGCAGGTCATCCTGGTCCAGGTCGTCAAGGAGGAGCGCGGCACCAAGGGCGCGGCGCTCACCACCTACCTGTCGCTGGCCGGCCGCTACTCGGTGCTGATGCCGAACACCGGCCGGGGCGGCGGCATCTCGCGCAAGATCACCAGCGCGGCCGACCGCAAGCGCCTGAAGGAGATCGCCACCGACCTCGAGGTGCCCGAGGGGATGGGCGTCATCCTGCGCACGGCGGGCGCCTCGCGCACCAAGCCGGAGATCAAGCGCGACTTCGAGTACCTGATGCGGCTGTGGGAGAGCGTGCGCGAGCTCACCCTGTCCTCGGCCGCGCCGGCGCTGGTCTACGAGGAGGGCTCGCTGATCAAGCGCGCCATCCGCGACCTCTACAACAAGGACATCGACGAGGTTCTGGTCGCGGGCGAGGACGCCTACCGCGAGGCCAAGGACTTCATGCGGATGCTGATGCCGACGCAGTCGAAGGTGGTGAAGCCCTACCGCGACCCGACGCCGGTCTTCGCCCGCTTCGGGGTCGAGCAGCAGCTCGACGCGATGTTCTCCAACCACGTCTCCCTGCGCTCGGGCGGCTACCTCGTCATCAACCCGACCGAGGCCCTGGTCTCGATCGACGTGAACTCGGGGCGCGCCACCCGCGAGCACGACATCGAGGACACCGCCTACAAGACGAACCTGGAGGCCGCCGAGGAGGTGGCGCGCCAGCTGCGCCTGCGCGACCTCGCCGGCCTGATCGTCATCGACTTCATCGACATGGAGGAGAAGCGGAACAACCGCTCCGTCGAGAAGAAGCTGAACGAGTGCCTGAAGAACGACCGCGCCCGCATCCAGGTCGGCCGGATCTCGCCCTTCGGCCTGCTCGAGATGTCGCGCCAGCGCATCCGCACCGGCGTGCTCGAATCCTCGTCGGTGCCCTGCCCGCATTGCGGCGGCTCGGGCTTCGTGCGGGCGACCGCCTCGGTGGCGCTCCTGATCCTGCGGGCGATCGAGGAGGCGCTGATCAAGTCGAGCACCCACAACCTCGTGCTGCGCACCCGCAGCGAGGTGGCGCTCTACATCCTCAACCAGAAGCGCGCCCACCTGCACGAGCTCGAGATGCGCTTCGGCGTCGCGATCATCATCGCGGCCGACGACAGGCTGGCCGCGACTTCGGCCTTCCACCTCGATCGCGGCGACCCGGCCCAGCGGGTCGAGCCCCGGACCGTGACCAGCATCCGGGCCGAGGCGGTTCTGCCGCCGCCGCTGGAAGAGGATGACGAGGACGAGGAGATCGTCGAGGAGGCCGAGGAGGTCGAGGAGACCGCCGAGGCCGAGGGCGACGCCGAGCCGGAGTCCGACGAGGAGGCCGGCGACGGCGCGCCGCGGGGCGAGGACGAGGGCGGGGGCAAGCGCCGTCGCCGTCGTCGCCGCCGGCGGGGCCGGGGCGAGCGCTCCGGGTCCGAGGACGGCGAGGCCGAGGGTCACGAGGACGAGGGCGACGAGGCCGGCGAGGCGCCGCGCGAGCAGGCCGCCGAGGGCGAGGCGGTGTCGATCCCGATCACCCAGGACGGTGCGGCGGCTCCCCGCGACGAGCGCGAGAGCCGTGAGGACGCCCTGAGCCGGCGCCGCCGGCGCGGGCGCCGCGGCGGCCGCGGCCGCGACCGCTTCGAGGAGACCGGCGGCACGATCGGCGACGAGGTCGTCGCCGGCGCCGAGCCCGGGGAGGCCGGGGGTAGCCTGGTGCAGGACGCCCTGGCGGAGGAGATCGTCGCCCTCGACGAGATCTCCGGCTCGGCGCCCGAGGCGATCGGCCATCCGGTGGCGACGCCGGACCTCCCGGCCGTCGAGCGCGAGGCCCTGGCCGCCGAGGCGATCGAGGCTCCGCTCGGCGAGGCCGAGCCCGCCCGCGCGGCGGAGCCGGCACCGGCCGAGCCGGCGCCCGCCCCCGAGCCGGAGCCCGAGCCGGTGGCCGTCGTGCTCACCCCCCCGTCGGATCCGGACCGCCCGAAGCGGGCCGGCTGGTGGTCCCGCACCAAGGCGGCGATCGGCGGCGAGTGACCGCCGCGGGACGGGTGCAAAGGCCCGTCCCCACCGGGACGCCACGACGAAGCATGCGGGCCGCGCTCCGAGAGGAGCGCGGCCCTTTCCGTTGCGGCGGTGCATCATAGGGCGTACGGCCTAGGACGGATGACCGAACAGCGCGGCATTTTATACATTATCGCGACATTGCCGATCTGCTGTCGCGCGGCGGAAGGATAGTGTCGGGGAGTTCGGTGCGGGCCGGAACCATGAGGGGGATCTAAGACGACGATGCGTCATTTCACACGCTAGACCAGGGTTCAGGCCGGCCGTTAACGGAAACGATACGGGGATCGGGAGAAATCGGGCCATATCACCCTGGATCCTCGCCATGTTCCGCTCCCGCCACGCCCCTGCGCCCGTTCCCGTCGAGACCCCGGAGATGGTCGAGGAGCGCCTCGCCGGTCTCGTCGAGCGGGCCGGCGCCAGCGGGTCCGACCTGGGCTCCGGGCGCCTCGCCCGGTCCCTCGGTCAGCTCGTCGGGCGCCTGCAGGTGGCCGCCGCCGCGGATCTCGGCAGCACCGCCCGCGTCGCCGCCGAGGCCTCCGAGGCCGCGACGGTGCTGGGCTGGATGACGCACGACGCCAGCGAGATCGCCGGCCAGACCCGCGCGATGGCGGCGGCGGTCGAGGAGGTCGCGGCCTCCACCCGCGAGCTCGCGGGCCGCTCGCAGGCCAGCGCCGAGGTCGCCGAGCGGGCGAGCGGCGGCATCGCGTCCTGCGCGGCGGACATGCGCGAGGCCAGCAGCACGATGGCGGCGATCGAGACCCATGCCGGGCAGATCGAGCAGCGCCTGACCGGCTTCGAGAGCGCGGCGCTTCAGATCCAGGAGATGGCCGGCACGATCGAGGCGATCTCGAGCCAGACCAACCTGCTGGCGCTCAATGCCACCATCGAGGCGGCGCGCGCCGGCGAGGCGGGCCGCGGCTTCGCCGTGGTGGCGGCGGAGGTCAAGCAGCTCTCCGGCCAGACCGCCCGGGCGACCGAGCAGATCCGCGGCCGCCTGGCGGTGCTGCTGCAGGAGCTGGCAGCGATCCAGGCCGCGGTGGCGGAGAGCCGCCACGCCGTGGCGAGCGGCACCGCCGCGGTGGCCCGGGTCGAGGCCCGGGTGGTGCAGGAGGGCGACGCGGTCGCCCGCTCGGCGGAGGGGATCCGGGCCCTGGCCGAGGTGCTGGGCCAGCAGGATGCCGCCACGGCCGAGATCTCGTCGGGCGTGCAGCAGGTCGCCGGCAAGGCCCAGAAGACGAGCGACGAGATCAAGAGCCTGATGGCGATCCTGGTGCGGGCCGAGACCAAGGCCCAGGAGGTCCTCGACGCCGGCGCCACGCGCGACCTGCCGGGCTACCGCCTGCTGCGCCTGCCCGCCGACATGGGGATGTGGAAGCGCCGCCTCGCGGCGGCCCTAGTCGGGCTCGGCCAGGCCTCCGCGGCGGTGCCGGCCTTCGCCACCAGCGACGCCGCCGAATTCGGCCTCGACGCCTCGCACCCGGCCACGCCCCAGATCGTCGCGGCCTGCACCGAGGCACGCCGCCACGCCGCCACCATGATCGAGGCCCTGGGCGTCGGGGCCTGGGACAAGGCGATCCCGGCCTTCCAGGCCTTCGAGGCCGCCGCCAAGACGCTGGTGACCACCGCCGAGAGCGCGACGCGCCACTGAAGCACGGGGCCCCGGAGCAGGTTCGCCACCGGGCGAAATTTCGGCGATCCTCGTCGGATCCGGGCCGCCTCGCGCGTCCTGTGACCGGAAGGGATCGCCGCCATGCTCTACGCCATCCTCTGCTACAAGGACGAGGACGTCGTCGCCGCCTGGAGCGCGGCGGACGACGCCGCCGTGATGGACCGGCTCGGGCACGTGCACGCGCGGCTGGAGCGGGACGGCAAGCTCGGCCCGTCGCTGCGGCTCCTGCCGACGAGCACCGCCACCACCCTGCGCAAGGCGAGCGAGCCGCCGCTCGTGATCGACGGCCCCTTCGCCGAGACCAAGGAGCAGCTGCTGGGCTTCTACGTCGTCGAGGTCGCCGACCTCGACGAGGCCCTGGAGATCGCCCGCGATCTCGCCGCGGCCAATCCGGGCGGCGCCTACGAGCTGCGGCCGGTCCTGCTCTACAATCCCGACCCGCGCCCGTCCCGGGCCGGGCGCCCCGAGGGCGGGCCCCGGTGAGCGGGGCCTCGCCCGACGCGGCCTGGCTCGCCGCCTCCCTGGCGGCGGCGAGGCCTCGGGTGGTCGCCGCGCTGTTGCGGGTGTTTCGCGACCTCGACACCGCCGAGGAGGCGTTCCAGGAGGCGAGCCTGCGGGCGCTGCGGACCTGGCCCCGCACCGGACCGCCGCGGGACGTGGCGGCCTGGCTGATCCTCGTCGGGCGCAACGCCGCCCTCGACGGCAGGCGCCACCTCGCCCGCCTCGCTCCCCTGCCGCCGGACGAGGCGCTGTCCGACCTCGGCGACGCCGAGGCGCCGCTCGCCGAGACGATCGACGCCGGGGCCTATCGCGACGACATCCTGCGGCTCCTGTTCGTCTGCTGCCATCCCGACCTGCCGGCGACGCAGCAGATCGCGCTGGCGCTCCGCATCGTCTCGGGGCTCTCCGTGCCGCGTATCGCCCGCGCCTTCCTGGTCTCGGAGGCGGCGATGGAGCAGCGGATCACCCGCGCCAAGGCCCGCATCGCCAGGAGCCCGGTGCCCTACGGCGCGCCGGGGCCGGCCGAGCGGGCGGAGCGGCGCGCCGCCGTCTCGGCGATGCTCTACCTCGTCTTCAACGCCGGCTACTCGGCCGCGACCGGCACGGAGCGGGCGGAGCTGTGCGACGAGGCGATCCGCCTCGGCCGCCTGCTGCTGCGGCTGTTCGCGACCGACCCGGAGACGATGGGGCTCCTCGCCCTGATGCTGCTCCAGCACGCCCGCGCCCCGGCCCGCTTCGACGCCGACGGCGAGATCATCTTGCTGGAGGACCAGGATCGCGGGCTCTGGCGCCAGGCCCCGATCGCCGAGGGGCTGGCCCTCGTCGACAAGGCGATGCGCCACCGCGCGCCGGGCCCCTACCAGGTCCAGGCGGCCATCGCCGGCCTGCACGCCCGGGCCGCGCGGCCGCGGGACACCGACTGGGCCGGCATCGACGCGCTCTACGCGACGCTCGAACGGATGCAGCCCTCGCCGGTGGTGACGCTCAACCGCGCCGTCGCGGCCGCCAAGGTCGCCGGCCCGGCGGCCGGGCTCGCCCTCGTCGAGCCCCTGGCCGGGCCGCTGCAGGGCTACTTCCACTTCCACGGCCTGCGCGGCGCCCTGCTGCTGCAGCTCGGCCGCACCGCCGAGGCCCGGGAGGCGATGGGCCGGGCGATCGCGCTCGCCGGCACCCCGGCCGAGGCCGCGCATATCCGCCTCCAGCTCGACCGGCTGGCCGGGGACGGCTCGACGGAGCGCGAAAAAATCTGAAGCGGGGCTGTCGGGGACGGCCTCCGCCGCCCGTCCTTGCAACGAGGCCGCACCGACGACCGGCCCGACCGAGGAGAGGACCATGAGAGACGACACCCCGGCGACCCCGTCCGACGCGCCCCCTCCGGTGAAGGGCGGCCTCGTCACCTACGTGACGGTGGACGGCGCCCTGAAGGCGGCGGAATTCTACGCCCGCGCCTTCGGGGCCGAGACCGTCGCCGCCCTGCCGGCGGACGAGCAGGGACGGACCTGCCACGTCCATCTCCACGTCAACGGCTCGTCGCTGATGCTGTGCGACGCCTATCCGGAGCACGGCCATCCGCTTCAGCCGCCCCAGAGCTTCACCCTGACGCTGATGGTCGAGGACATCGACGCCCGCTACGCCCGCGCCGTCGAGGCCGGCGCCACCGCGATCATGCCGCCGGCCGAGATGTTCTGGGGCGACCGCTACGGACAGTTGCGCGATCCCTTCGGGGTGGTCTGGGCGATGAACCAGGCGAAGCGCTGAAGCCGCCGGCGGAACCGGACACCGCCGATCCCCCACGCCCATCCCCCGTCGAGCCCTCCGATGACCGATCCGACCGGACGCGACCTCGTCCTCACCCGCCTGATCCCCGCCCCGGCCGCCGCGCTCTACCGCGCCTGGACCGAGCCGGAGCTGATCGAGCGGTGGTTCGCCCCGCACCCCTTCACGGTCGCGCAGGCCGAGACCGATCCCCGCCCCGGCGGCACGACCCGCATCGTCATGCGGGGGCCGGACGGGAGCGAGTTCACCAGCCGCGGCGTCTATCTCGAGCTGGTCGAGAATGCCCGCATCGTCTTCACCGACGCCTATACGTGCGCCTGGGAGCCGGCGGAAAAGCCGTTCTTCACCGGCATCATCACCTTCACGCCCGAGGACGGCGGCACCCGCTACACCGCGCTCGCCCGGCACTGGAATGCGGAGGACCGCGCCGCCCACGAGGCGATGGGGTTCCACGACGGCTGGGGCCGCTGCGCCGACCAGCTCGCCGCCCTCGCCTCCCGCCTGTGACCGTCGAGGAGACGCATGATGGCTCCTGTCAGCACCTGCTTGTGGTTCGCGCGCGACGCCGAGGAGGCGGTGCGCACCTACGTCGCCCTCGTCCCGGATTCGCAGCTCGGGCCGATCCTGCGCGCGCCGGGCCCCTGGCCCGGGGGCGAGCCCGGCGCCGCGATCCTGGTGAGCTTCACCCTCGGCGGGCAGAGCTTCCAGGCGCTCAACGGCGGCACGGGGGTCGACTACGGCACCGCCGCCTCGATCGCCGTCGCCTGCCCGGACCAGAGGGAGGTCGACCGCCTGTGGGACGGGCTCCTCGCCGGGGGCGGCACCGAGATCCAGTGCGGCTGGCTGCGCGACCGCTGGGGCGTGCCCTGGCAGATCGTCCCGGAAGTCCTGCCGCGCCTGCTCGCGCACCCGGACCCCGCCGTCGCCGCCCGGGTGTTTGCCGCGATGCAGGGCATGGTGCGGATCGACGGGGCGGCGCTGGAGCGGGCGGCCGCGGGCTGAACCCCGAACCGGTTGCCCGTCGGTGCCTCGCCCCGTAGCGTACCCGCAACGACGCGGGAGGATCGGCCATGGCGGGAGTGACGCGCAGGCGCGTGCTGGGCAGCGCGGCCGCCGGGGCGGCGGCGCTCGCCGGACCACGGGCGGCCCGGGCGGCGCACGCCCCGAACATCGTGTTCATCATGGCCGACGACCTCGGCTACGCCGACGTCGCCTGTTACGGCCGGCCCGACCTCGCCACCCCGCACATCGACCGGATCGCCGCCCGCGGCGTGCGGTTCACGCAGGCCTACGCCAATTCGGCGGTGTGCTCGGCCACCCGCACGGCCTTGATCACCGGACGCTACCAGTACCGCCTGGCCGTCGGGCTCGAGGAGCCGGTGACGACCCGCTTCGCGGGCGGCATCCCGGCGGAGCATCCGACCCTGCCCGGCCTGCTGCGGCAGGCCGGGTACCGCACGGCGCTCGTCGGCAAGTGGCATCTCGGCAGCGTGCAGGAATACGGGCCGCTGCAGCGCGGCTACGACGCGTTCTGGGGCTTTCGCGGCGGTACGATCGATTACTTCAGCCACCGCGGCACCGACGACAAGCCGGACCTGTGGGACGGCGACGTACGGATCGAGGAGGCCGGCTACGCCACCCACCTCCTGGGGCAGCGCGCGGTCGAGACGATCGCGGCCTCGGCGAAGGCCGGACGGCCGTTCTTCCTCAGCCTGCACTTCAATGCGCCGCACTGGCCGTGGGAGACGCCCGACGACGAGGCCGAATCGCGCCGCATCGCCGGTAGCAACCTGCGCCACTTCGACGGCGGCACCCAAGCCACCTACCGCCGGATCGTCGGCGAGATGGACGCCCAGATCGGCCGCGTCCTCGACGCCCTCGAGGCCAACGGCATCGCCGAGGACACGATCGTGGTGTTCACGAGCGACAACGGGGGCGAGCGCTTCTCGGACACCTGGCCGTTCACCGGCCGCAAGACCGAATTGCTCGAAGGCGGCCTGCGCATCCCGGCGATCGTGTCGTGGCCGCGGCGGCTGAAGGCGGGCACGGTCTCGACCCAGCCGATGATCACCATGGACTGGCTGCCGACGCTGCTCGCCGCCGCCGGCTCCGCCCCCGATCCGGCCTATCCGTCCGACGGCATCGACCTCCTGCCGATCCTGACCGGCCAGGCCTCGGAGCGGCCCCGCACGTTCTTCTGGCGCTACCGCGCCAACGCCCAGGCGGCGATGCGCGACGGCGACCTCAAGTACCTCAAGATCCGGGACAACACGTTCCTGTTCGACGTGGTCGCCGATCCGCTGGAGCGAGCGAACCTGAAGGACCGCCGTCCGGAGGACTTTTCGCGACTTCAGACGGCCTGGACCGCCTGGAGCGCCAGCATGCTGCCGGAGCGGTCGGACAGCTTCACCGAGAGCTATACGGGCGCGCAGCTCGCCGACCATTTCGGGGTGGCGGCGCCGGCGGGGAAATGACGTCCGGGCGTGCGAGCGCACCCGCTCTCCGGCATCGCGGGGCCGATCGTCGGGACACGCGGCGGGTCAGTGCGACCGCTCGCACCAGTACACGTGCGTCCGGTACGGGAAGGTCACCTCCGGCCGCCCGGCGAGCGCCGGCGTGCGATCGATCAGCGCCCGCACGCTCGCCGCCACCCCTGCCCGCTCCACCTCCGGCAAGGCCGCGATGAAGCTCACCGACAGGGTCCGGTCGAGGATCACCTGATCGGGCGCGCCGGCATGGCCGTGCGGAAAAACCTCCTCGTGCAGGGGCCCGAAGCCCTCGGCCGGGAACGGCGCCCGCCACGCGCCGGTGTGGTAGCGTGGCGCGTCGCCCTCGTGGGCGTTCATGATCGCGGTCAGATCCGCCACCCAGGGCGTGCCCTCGTCGCGGACGTTCCAGACGAGGCCGAGGCGGCCGCCGACCTTGAGCACCCGGCGGATCTCGGCGAGCGCCGCCGTCGTCGAGAACCAGTGGAAGGCCTGGGCGCAGACGAGGGCGTCGAGGCTGGCATCGGCGAGCGGCATCGCCTCGGCGGAGCCGGCGAGCGCGGTCACGCCCGGCAGGGCGGCGGCGAGGGCGTCCCGCATGGCCGCGACGGGCTCGATCGCCGTCACGTCGGCGCCGGTCGCGGCGATGAGGCGGGTGAACTTGCCGGTCCCGGCGCCGAGATCGGCGGCCCTGCGGCCGGGCCCGAGACGCAGGGCGTCGCGCAGCCAGGCGCCGAGCGCCGCCGGATAGTCGGGCCGGCCCCGCGCGTAGGTCTCGGCACCGGAGGCGAAGCCGGTCGCGGCGGCGGGATGCAGGTCGGTCATCGGTGTCCTCCCCTGACGGAACGGGCCGGCCGGGTTCGGCGTCGCGGGCCCGGCACGCCGGGTATCCGGGTGGAGAGGGGACGGGGCAAGCCCGGTCGGCGCCGTCGCGATCAGAGATGGTCGAGGGGGAGCGGGCCCTCGGCCTTGACCGTCTGGATCGCGAAGTTGCTGCGGATGTCGCTGACCCCCGGCAGGCGCATCAGCGTGTCGAGGAGCAGGCGCTCGTAGGCGGCGAGGTCGGGCACGACGACCTGGAGCAGGAAATCGGATTCGCCGGAGACGAGGTGGCAGGCCACCACGCTCGGGAGGAGGCGCACCGCGCCCCGGAACGCCGCCGCCCCGCTCTCGTCGTGGCGGACGACCTTGACCCCGACGAAGACCGTGAGGCCGAGGCCGAGCCCGGCCCGGTCGAGCGTCGCCCGGTAGCCGCCGATGACCCCGGCCTCCTCCAGCAGGCGGACGCGGCGCAGGCAGGGCGAGGGCGACAGGCCGACCTCCTCGGCGAGCTGCACGTTGGTCAGCCGCCCGTCCCGCTGCAAGGCCGCCAGGATGCGCCGATCGATGGCGTCGAGAACCATTTTGGGCATCGATGCGGCCTCAAAGGCTAGTTTCTTGGCACGATATGCCAAAGATCGCCGCACGCGAAGCCGCATTCGGCCGGATCGGCCAGTCCGGGAGCGCTAGGGTCCGGCCGTTCGCCCAAGGGCCGCCATGACCGATCCCGCCATGACCGATCCCACCACGACCGATCTCGTCGTCTTCCTCGCCTTCCTGGCCGTCGCCTTCCTGGTGCCCGGCCCCGACATGGTGCTGATCCTGCGCACCGGCGCGGCCCAGGGGCGGGGGGCGGCCCGGGCGGTGGCCCTCGGCCTCGCCGTGGCCCGCACGGTCCATGTCAGCCTGTCGGCCGTCGGGCTCGCCGCGCTCCTGGTGGCGTCGCCCGTCGTCTTCGGGTGGCTGCGCCTCGCCGGGGCCGCCTATCTCGTCTGGCTCGGATGGCGGGTCTGGCGCGCCGGGGTCGCGCTGCCCGAACTGGGGGGCGCCCCCGCCCTCTCGCCGGCGGCGGCCTTCCTGCGCGGCCTCGTGACCAACATCCTCAACCCGAAGGCGCTGCTGTTCTGCTCCGTGCTGCTGCCGCAATTCGTGCGGTCGGACCAGGCGAACGCGTCCGCCCGCCTCCTCGTGCTCGGCGCCGTCCTCGTCGCGGCCGGGCTCGCCTTCGATCTCGTCTATGCCGAGGCGGGGACGAAGCTCGGCCGCTGGCTCGACCGGCGCCCGGCGGCCCAGCGGGCGCAGCGCTGGGTCTTCTCCGGCCTGCTGGTCAGCTTCGGCGTCGGCCTGATGGCCGGTTGAGCACCAGACCCGGGGCCTGCCGCGGGCGCGTCAGGCCAGCCAGCCCTTCAGCCGCCGCACCGCCTCGTGCGCCTCGGCCTCGCCGCCGGCGAACGAGAGGCGCAGGTGGTGGGCGCCGGCCTCCGGGTCGAAGTCGAGGCCGGGCGTCGCCGCCACCCCGGCCTCGTCGAGCATGCGGCGGCAGAAGCCGATCGAGTCGTTGGTGAGCCGCGCGACGTCGGCGTAGAGGTAGAAGGCGCCGTCGGCCGGGTGCACGTCGCCGAGGCCGATCGACGGCAATTCGTTCAGCAGCAGCGCGCGGGCGCGGGCGTAGTCGGCCTTCACCCCCTCCAGCTCCTCGGTCGCCTCGAAGGCGGCGAGCGCGGCCACCTGCGACAGGTAGGGCGCCGAGATGTAGAGGTTCTGCGCCAGCCGCTCGATCGGCCGCACCAGGGATTCCGGCACCACCATCCAGCCGATCCGCCAGCCGGTCATGCAATAGTACTTCGAGAACGAGTTGATCACGACCGCGTCGGGATCGACCGCGAGCGCGGTGGCGGCGGGCCGGCCGTAGGTCAGGCCGTGATAGATCTCGTCGGAGATGAAGCGCAGCCCCAGGTCGCGGCAGGTCCCGGCGAGGGCGGCGAGACCCGCCTCGTCGATCATCGTGCCGGACGGGTTGGCCGGGCTCATCACCAGGAGGCCCGCGAGCGGGCTCGCAGCATGGGCGGCCCGCACTCCCGCGGCGGTCGGCACGAAGCCGTCCTCGGCCCGCAGCGGCAGGCCGACCGGCTCGAGATCGACCGCCTGGAGGACCGAGCGGTAGGCCGGATAGCCGGGCGCCGAGATCGCGACGCGCCCGCCGGCATCGAACAGGCTGAGGAAGGCCAGCACGAAGCCGGCCGAGGAGCCGGTGGTGACGACGACCCGCTCGGGCGCGACGGCGACGCCGTAGGCCTCGGCGTAGTGGCGGGCGATCCGCTCGCGCAACGGCGCGAGGCCGAGCGCCTCGGTGTAGGGGATGCGGCCCGAGGCCAGCGCCGCCTGCGCCGCCGCGATGGCGGGTTTCGGCGCGGGTGCGGAGGGCTGGCCGACCTCCATGTGCACCACGCTGTCGCCGGCCCGCTCGCGCCGCGCCGCGGCGGCGAGCACGTCCATCGCCAGGAAGGGCGCGACGCGGGCGGCGCGGCGGGAGACGAGAGAGGTGGGATCGGACATGACGGGCCTTGATGGGAGGGCACGGGTGCGTCCCCGCACATAGCGGGATTTGCCGGCGATTGCGCCCCGCGGCCGGCGCCGAGACGGATGTGACCAGGCGTGATTTGACAAGGCCGCCGCGAAACCGCCTAACCGGCGAGTCAAGGAGCGCGCCACGATTGTGCGCCACCGACGGTGGACGACCCCGATGAGGACGACGATGCTGCCCCTGCCCCGCCTTCTGCCCGCCCTCGCCCTCGCGGGCCTCGTCGCCGCGGTTGCCCCGACGCAGGCCCAGTCGCCGACCACCACGCCGGCGGCGCCCGCCGCCCAAGCTCCCGCCCCGGCCGCGATGCCGGACGCCCAGCGCCAGGCGATCGAGAGCGTGGTGCGCGACTACCTGCTGAAGAACCCCGAGGTGCTGCAGGAGGCGATGGCCGAGCTGGAGAAGCGCCAGCAGGACGCCCAGAAGGTCGCCCAGGCCAGTGCCCTCAAGGAGACCCGCGACACCCTGCACAACTCGCCGCACGGCTTCGTCGCCGGCAACCCGAACGGCGACGTCACCCTGGTCGAGTTCTTCGATTACAATTGCGGCTACTGCAAGCGGGCGCTCACCGACCTGCAGACCCTGATCAAGGGCGACCCGAAGCTCAAGGTGGTCCTGCGCGACTTCCCCGTGCTCGGACCCGATTCGCTCGAGGCCAGCAAGGTGGCGCTCGCCGCCAAGCAGCAGATCAAGGGCGACAAGCTGTTCGACTACCACATCCGCCTGCTCGAGAGCCGCGGCCGGGTGAACGGCGAGCGGGCGATCGCGGTCGCCAAGGAGATGGGCCTCGACATCGCCAAGCTGCAGAAGGACATGCAGGCCCCCGACATCCAGGCGGCCCTGCAGGAGAACGTGGGCCTGGGCGACAAGCTCGGCCTGTCGGGCACCCCGGCCTTCATCATCGGCGACGAGATCATCCCGGGCGCCGTCGGCGTCGAGCCGATCCGCAAGACGGTGGCGGGCGTGCGCCAGTGCGGCCACGCCACCTGCTGAGGTTCCTGCTTGCCCGTCGCGCCGGCGCCACTATCGCGCGCCGGTCGCATGGTCTATGAGGCCCGCCGATCGCCCGACGGACGCCCGACGCCCCCCGCGTCGTCCGACACCGGGTCCCGGCGGGCCAACCCCCGCCCCTCCTTCACGAGTGCCGAAGACCGCCGTGCCCTCCAACAACAAGCATGATCCCTTCGACCCCGAGCTCGTGCGCGAGCTCGCGACCCTGATCGCCGAGACCGATCTGAGCGAGATCGAGGTCGAGAAGGGCGACCTGCGCATCCGCGTCGCCCGCGAGCGCGCCGTGCAGCAGGTCCAGGTCCCGGTGGCCGCCGTCGCCCCGCCCCTTCCCGCCGCCGCGATCCCCGCCGCCGCGCCGGTCCTCACCGCCGAATCCGACCCGAAGGCGCTCGCCGCCCATCCGGGCGCGTTGCTCTCGCCGATGGTCGGCACCGCCTACCGCAAGCCCTCGCCCGAGGCGAAGAACTTCGTCGAGGTCGGCTCGCGGATCGAGAGCGGCGCCCGGGTCCTCCTCGTCGAGGCGATGAAGACCTTCAACGACATCGTGGCGCCGCGCTCCGGCACCGTGACGGCGATCTTCATCGAGGACGGGCAGCCGGTCGAGTTCGGCGAGCCCCTGCTGCTGATCGAGTGATCGCTCCGCGGACGAACCGCTGGCGCGCCACCGCTTCGTCCGCTCCGTTCCTTGTTTCGCCGCAGGTTTTCACCGCGAGACCGGCGGCCATTTTTGCGGAACCTGCCTAGGCCCCCATGTTCGACAAGATCCTGATCGCGAACCGGGGCGAGATCGCGCTCCGCATCCTGCGGGCCGCCAAGGAGCTCGGCATCGCGACCGTGGCGGTGCACTCCACCGCCGACGCCGACGCCATGCACGTCCGGCTCGCCGACGAGAGCGTGTGCATCGGCCCGCCGCCGGCCCGCGACAGCTACCTCAACATCCCGTCGATCATCGCCGCCTGCGAGATCACCGGCGCCGACGCGGTGCATCCGGGCTACGGCTTCCTGTCCGAGAACGCCCGTTTCGCCGAGGTGCTCAACCACCACGGCATCGGCTTCATCGGCCCGAAGGCCGAGCACATCCGGGTGATGGGCGACAAGATCGAGGCCAAGCGCACCGCCAAGCGCCTCGGCATCCCGTGCGTGCCCGGCTCCGAGGGCGGCGTCACCGATACCGACGAGGCCAAGCGCGTCGCCGCCGACATCGGCTACCCGGTGCTGATCAAGGCGGCGTCGGGCGGCGGCGGCCGCGGCATGAAGGTCGCCCGCAGCGAGGCCGACCTCGAGAACGCCCTGATGACCGCCCGCACCGAGGCGAAAGCCGCCTTCGGCGACGACGCGGTCTATATCGAGAAGTACCTCGAGAAGCCGCGCCACATCGAGGTGCAGGTGCTCGGCGACGGCCGCGGCAACGCCATCCACCTCGCCGAGCGCGACTGCTCGCTCCAGCGCCGGCACCAGAAGGTCTGGGAGGAAGGCCCCTCCCCGGCGCTCAACGCCGAGATGCGCGAGCAGATCGGCGGCACGGTCGCCCGGGCGATGCAGGAGCTGGGCTATACCGGCGCCGGCACGATCGAGTTCCTCTACGAGGACGGGCAGTTCTACTTCATCGAGATGAACACCCGGATCCAGGTGGAGCACCCCGTTACCGAGATGATCACCGGGATCGACCTCGTCAACGAGCAGATCCGGGTGGCGGCCGGTGCGCCGCTCTCGGTGCGCCAGGAGGACGTGCGGGTCGAGGGCCACGCCATCGAGTGCCGGATCAACGCCGAGCACCCGGCGACCTTCCGGCCCTCGCCGGGCACGATCACCTACTTCCACCCCCCCGGCGGCCTCGGGGTGCGGGTCGATTCGGCGGCCTACCAGGGCTACCGCATCCCGCCGCACTACGACTCGCTGATGGGCAAGCTCATCGTCCACGGCCGCACCCGCAACGAGTGCCTGATGCGGCTGCGCCGGGCGCTGGATGAGTTCGTGGTCGCGGGCATCGACACGACCCTGCCGCTGTTCCGCACCCTGGTGCGCAACGCCGACATCCAGAACGGCCTCTATGACATCCACTGGCTCGAGGAATTCCTCAAGACCGGCGGGCTCGAGGTCGAGTAGGCGGACCCGCACGGCGGATCCTCGGCAAGGGGTGTCCTCACGGGCGCCCCTTCGCGTTTCGGGGCCTGCGGTCTCGGCCCGGATGCGGCGCCGCAGCAATCGATGGTGCGCGAGATTTTTGCGCGCGCGCCGGAACGGGGCGGCGCCTCGCCGGTTCTCCCGGCGACAACGGCCGGAACACTTGGACCACCCCAGCGTCAGGTGGTGAACAGGGCGGTCCGGACTGTAACGATCGCAGTCGAGAACCGAGAGAGACTGTCCCATGCGCATGATCACGCTTGCCGCCCTGGCCGCCATGCTGGCCACCCCCGCCCTCGCCCAGGCCCCCGTCTACTCGGGCCCGGCCGCCCCGGTGGTCGATCCGCTCTCGACCGGCACCGTGGTGAACCCCGACCGTCCGGCCCCCGTCGGCGGCGTCGGCCGCAACACCATCGAGACCGAGATCGATTCGGCCAAGGGCGGCAACGCCGCGATGCCGAGCCGCCTGAACCCGAACCTCGGCAACACCTCGGGCGGCCCGTCGAACTGAGCCGGACCGGGCACCCCGATACGCCAGGAAAGGCCCGCGGCCGGCCGCCGCGGGCCTTTCCTCGTTCGGGGCAGCTCTCCGCCCTACTTCGACCGGGTCTCCCCGTCGGCCCTTTCCCGAGAGCCGGTCCGGGGTGAGAATGCCGCCCCCGCACCCTGTGCCCGGAACCCCCGTCGATGCACGGCAGCCTGAACGTCGAGATCACCGCGGAGATCCTGCTCAAGGCCTACGCCGCCGGCATCTTCCCGATGGCGGAGGATGCCGACGACCCGACGCTGTACTGGGTCGAGCCGAAGGAGCGGGGCATCCTGCCCCTCGACCGCTTCCATCTCGGGGCTCGCCTCGCCCGCACGGTGCGCAACGGCGACTTCGAGGTGGTGACCGACCGCGACTTCGACGCGGTGATCGAGGGCTGCGCCGCCCCGCGGCGCGACAGCGACCGCACCTGGATCAACGCCCGCATCCGCGCCCTCTACGGCGAATTGTTCGATCTCGGCCACTGCCACACCGTCGAGGTCTATGCCGGCGAGTCCCGGACCCTGGTGGGCGGCCTCTACGGCGTCTCGCTGGGCTCGGCGTTCTTCGGCGAGAGCATGTTCCACACCGTCCGGGACGCCTCGAAGGTGGCCCTCGTCCACCTCGCCGCGCGCCTGAGGCGCGGCGGCTACACCCTGCTCGACGCGCAGTTCGTCACCAGCCACCTCGCCCAGTTCGGCGCCGAGGAGGTACCGCGCCAGGCCTACAAGGCGATGCTGCGCGCGGCCATCGAGCGGCCGGCGCAGTGGGACGGCGCGCCGCTCACCGGGGCTGAGGCGGTGGCGGCCCTCGGCCATCCGTGACATGATTCGCCCGATCCCGACCGGCTCCCTGGAAGACGATCGAACAGGAAGATTCGGCAATTCTCACTGCCGATCTTTCCCTGACGCGACGTTTTCGGCCCGACGGATTGTTGCAGGACCGTCACTGTGTCCGGGGTTCGAGCACCGATCCTGTCCCGGTACTTCCTAAGAGTGCCGTATGACCTTTGCCGGGATTGCGGCGAAACGGTGAAGCTCGTTATCACTCCTCCAATTCGCGGGGCCGTGCGGTACCGCACGAACCGAGAGACGGTGGGGGAGAATGGTGGGCATGGTTGCGTCGCGCTGGGGACTTCTGGTCACGACCGCCCTCGTCTCGGCCGCGCTCGCCGCGCCGGCCGCCGCGCAGGGCACCATCGCCCTCGAGACCATCGACGTGGTGCCGGTCACCCCGGTCGCAGGCTCCGGCGGCACCGCCCGCTCGGCCACCGGCGAGCGGATCGAGGGCGGCGGCAACCTGTCGCTCGCCAAGGTGCCGTTCACCGTCGAGACCGTGACGGCCCGTAAGCTCGAGCAGGACCGCGCCACCCTCGATCCCACCTTCACGCTCGCCCGCACCACGCCCGGCGTGAACCTGTCGGACGGCCAGGGCAACAGCTTCCGCCAGACCCTGACCTATCGCGGCTTCGACGCCTCGCCGCTGCTCGGCGCGCCGCAGGGGCTCGCCGTCTACCAGAACGGCACCCGCATCAACGAGGCCTTCGGCGACGTGGTGAACTGGGACCTGATCCCCCAGGTCGCGATCAACCGCATCGACATCGTCACCGGCAACCCGGTCTTCGGCCTGAACGCGCTCGGCGGCGCGGTCAACATCGAGATGAAGAACGGCTTCACCTGGCAGGGCAAGGAAGTCTCGGTGATCGGCGGCTCGGACGGCCGCATCCTGGGCACCCTGCAATACGGCGAGGTGATCGGCCCCTGGAGCTTCTACTTCGCCGGAGAGGGCCTGCGCGACGCCGGCTGGCGCTACCAGTCGCCGTCGGAGATCGGGCGGGTCTACGCCGATATCGGCCACCGCACCCTCGATTCCGAGTTCCACATCATCGCCTCCGGCGCCAAGACCTATTTCGGCGCCGCCGCCGCCTCGCCGGTCGACTTCACCCGCAACAACGAGCGGGCGATCTTCACCTACCCGCAATCGATCGACACCGAGGTCGGCCAGATCCAGGTCACCGGCAAGGTCAACGTCTCGCCGACCTGGGACCTGTCGGGCAACGCCTATGTCCGTCGCCTGAGCCAGTTCGTGATCGACGGCAACGACGGCAACTTCGAGAATTGCAGCTCGCGCTCGAACTTCCGCGGCTTCCTGTGCTTCGAGGATGACGGCTTCTCCGCCGCCCCCGGCCAGACCCAGGCGCAGTTCCGCAACCAGTTCCTGATCCTCGGGCCGCAGAACCAGCGGATCCCGTTCCGGGCCGGGGTGCCCTACGGCACCGTCGACACCGTGCGGACCGAGGCGACCGGCTACGGCGGCACGCTCCAGGCGACGAACCGCGACCGGATCTTCGACCGTCCCAACACCTTCATCGTCGGCGGCAGCATCGACGTCGCGCATTACGGCTTCAAGTCGTCGAGCACGCTCGGCGTCATCAACCCGGACCTGAGCGTCACGACGGATCCGAACAACCCGACCTACGGCAACATCCCGGGGCTCGGCACCGGCCCGATCCGCACCGCCGGCGCCCTCGGCATCGCGCCGAGCTCGGTCAACGGCTCGAACCTCTACATGGGCCTCTACGCCCTCGACACGTTCGACGTCACCGACCGGCTCTCGCTCACCGCCGGCGCCCGGCTGAACTTCGCCCGGATCAACACCCAGGACCTGACCGGCTTCTCGCCGGACGTCACCGGCACCCACTACTTCAGCCGCATCAACCCGGTCGCCGGCCTGACCTACCGGATCGCGCCCTGGATGAGCCTCTACGGCGGCTACTCGGAGTCGAACCGGGCGCCGACGCCGCTCGAGCTCGCCTGCGCCAATCCCGACCGGCCGTGCCTGCTGCCGAACTCGCTCGTCGCCGATCCGCCGCTGCGCCAGGTCGAGGCCCGCACCTACGAGGTCGGCATCCGCGGCTCGGTGCCGAACTTCTACGAGGACGGTCTCCTCAACTACAAGCTCGGCGCCTTCCGCACCGACCTGACCAACGACATCCTGCAGGTGGCGGTGCCGGGCAACGCGGCGCGCGGCTACTTCGTCAACGTGCCGGCGACCCAGCGCCAGGGCATCGAGGTCTCGGCCGAGTACGTCACCGGGCGCCTGAGCCTCTACGCCAACTACGCGCTGATCGACGCCACCTTCCAGTTCCGCGGCGACCTGTCCTCGCCCAACAACCCGCTGGCCGACGACGGGCTCATCACCATTCGCCCGGGTAACAAGGTGCCGCTCGTCCCCGACCACCAGATCAAGGCCGGCTTCGACTACGCGATCACGCCGTTCTGGCGCTTCGGCATGAACATGCAGGCGTTCTCGTCGTCCTACTTCCGCGGCGACGAGTCGAACATCAACCGCAAGCTGCCGGCCTACTTCACTGCCAATCTCAACACCAGCTTCCAGCTGACGCAGAACGTACAGATCTTCGGCCTGGTGACCAACCTGTTCAACAACCGCTACGCCAATTTCGGAACCTTCCTGGAGCGCAGCAACGACTTCGCCGGCCGCTACGTCCTGAACGACCCGCGCACCACCACCCTGGTGCAGCCGCTGTCGGTCTATGGCGGCGTGCGGATGACCTGGTAGGACGGCCCAGGCGGACGGTGCGTCGTCCGCCGCGGGACCTCGACCGGCTCCTTGCACCGGCGGTCCCTTGCACCGGCCCCTTGCACCGGCGCGCCCGCCGCCCCGGTGCGGGGGATAAGATCCAGCAGCGTCAGGCGGAATTGCGCGGAGCAATTCCGCCTGACGCGCGTCCGTCGCATTGACAGCGAGCCCGCCCCCAGGCTCGTGTCGCGGGGCCTCCCCGCTCCCCCGAGAGCCCGTTGTTTCCGCGCCCCGCCCCCACACCGCCGTTCCCCGAGACCGACGGGGCCGATCCGCACCGTCCGGTGCCGGCCGGCGCCGCCGCGGGACGCGGGCTGGTGCCCGCCCTGTGGTCGGGCCGGCCGATGCGGGCGCGGCTGATGGTGGTGGTCGTCCTCATCGACCTGATGGCGGCGGCGATCTCCGGTGCGGTCATCATCCACAAGGCACGCACCGCCACCGAGGTCGAGACCGCGGCCTCGCTCGCGGTGGTCGAGCCCCTGGTGGCCGAGACCCTGCAGGCGTTGCAGGACGCCCCCCTGCCGGGCCTGTTCCGCACCCTGGCGCTGCGCTTCCAGGGCCTGCGCCACGTCCGGGTGACCCTGCTCGATGCCGCGAACCGGCCGGCCGGCGCGGGTCCGCAGCGGGAGGGCAAGCGGCGGGCCCCGCGCTGGTTTTCCCGGCTGATCGCCCCGCCGGAGCAGCGCCACGAGGTGCCGCTGGTGCTGCGCGGCGCCCGCATCGGCACGGCGCTCGTCATCGCCGAGCCCTCCGACGAGATCGACGAGGTCTGGGGCTACGCCCTGGCCCTGGGTCTCACCGGGTTGTCGCTCAGCCTCGCCATGCTGGCGATCCTCTACGTCGCCTTCGGCCGGATCCTGAGCCCGCTCGCCCAGCTCGCCGCCGGGCTGACCCGGCTGGAGCAGCAGGATTACGGCGCCCGGGTCGACCGGCCCGACACCCGCGAGCTGGCCGTCATCGCGGCCCGGTTCAACCGCCTCGCCGAGGCGCTCGGGGCGGCCCGGGCCGCCAACCTGCGGCTCCACCGTCGCCTGCTCACCGCCGAGGAGGACGAGCGCCGGCGCACCGCGCTGGAACTCCACGACGAGTTCGGCCCGTGCCTGTTCGCGCTCGAGGCCAATTCCTCCTCGATCGCCCGCATCGCCACGACCCTCGACGAGCCGGCGCGCGGCCGCCTGACCCAGCGCACCGACGACATCGCGGCGATCGTCAAGCGGGTGCAGACCATCAACCGGGCGCTGCTCAACCGCCTGCGCCCGGCCGGGCTCGGCCAGGTGCCGCTCGCCCGCTGCCTCGAGCTCCTGGTGCGCGAGGCCGCCCGGCACCACCCGGAGATCGCCGTCGAGGGCCGCTTCGCGCCGCTCAAGGACGGCTACGGCGACCTCGTCGACCTGACCGTCTATCGCTGCGTGCAGGAGGGGCTGACCAACGCGCTGCGCCATGCCGGGGCGGAGCGGGTGAGCGTCGCGGTCGCCGAGGAGGCCGACGGCGGCCTGCGCCTCGCCGTCGAGGACGACGGCGCCGGCCTCGGGCCGGACCGGGGCGACGACCGGACCGCGGGGCGGGGTCTCGCCGGCATGCGCGAGCGGGTCGAGGCGCTCGGCGGCCGGCTGGCGCTCGTCCCGCGCACGCCCGGCACCGCCCTGCGGATCGTACTGCCTTCCGGCCCCGAGAGCCCCGAGGAGGCATCGCCGTGACCCGTGTCGTCGTGGTCGACGACCACCCGATCGTGCTGCGCGGGGCCCGCCGCCTGCTGGAAGACACCGGCGCCGAGGTGCGCGAGGCCGCGAGCCTGTGCCGGGGCTACCGGGCGATCCTGCGCCACCGGCCGGACGTGGCGGTGATCGACCTCACCTTCCCGGGCCGCGACCTCGGCGGCCTCGCGCTGATCGGGCGGGTGCGCAAGCGGGCGCCCGCGACCCGCATGATGGTGTTCAGCATGCACGCCGACCCGGCGGTGGTGGCCCGGGCGCTCGCCGCCGGCGCCGTCGGCTACGTGCTCAAGGACGCGCCCGCCGGCGACCTGGTGCGGGCCTACGAGCAGGTTCGGGCCGGCCGGCCCTACCTCGACGGGACGCTCGCCACCGAGGTCGCCCTGCTTCAGGCCGACCCGCGCCGGACGATGCTGGGCGCCCTCACCCCGCGCGAGCGCCGCGTCCTCACGCTGCTGGCCGAGGGCCGGGGCTACACGGCGATCGCCGACGATTTGTCGGTCAGCTACAAGACCGTGACCAACGCCTGCGCGGCCCTGCGCCAGCGCTTCGGGCTCGGGACCCTGACCGAGCTGACGCATTTCGCCGTGCGGCATGCGGGGGATCTGCGCTGAGGCGTCGGAGCCCGGATCGGCTCGGGTTTTCGCCGAGGGAACGAGCGTCATCGACCGTTTGCGCGGGCCGGCGATGTCCGCCCCGCGCCCCGCGCCGAGACGAGGGGGTAATCGGGACGGGCGGACCGTCGCCGATCCGCTCCACGATACGGGCCGATGCGTGCGGATACCTTCCTTCGACGGGGCTGGCGCCGCGGTCGGGCCTTCAGAGCTTTCGGCAGACGCCGTCCGCCCGGCAGCGTCACGAGCGGTTAAACCCGCTCGGCGTAAGACATCGTCGCATTCTCGCCTCGGCGAGGCGATGTGGGGGCGGAACGGCGCATGTCGGACGATCAGCACGAGGCGCTCCGGCAAAAGGCCCTGGCCGAGATCGCCCTCCTCGATACGCCGCCCGAGCGCGAGTTCGATGCCCTGGCGAAGCTCGCACAACGCATGCTCGGCACCGGCATGTCCTCGATCACCCTGATCGCCCCGGAGCGCCAGTGGTTCAAGGCCCGCTGCGGCCCCCTCGCCCCGCAGACCCCGCGGGATGGGGCGTTCTGCCCGGTCGTGGTCGAGACCGGGGCGCCGCTCGTCGTCGCGGATGCCCGCCTCGATCCCCGCTTCGCCGGGAGCCCGTTCGTCACGGGCGCACCGAACATCCGCTTCTACGCCGGCGTCCCGGTTCGCGTTCAGCGGCCCGGCGGCGACCCGGTGACGGTCGGGACGCTCTGCGTCCTCGACGCGCGACCGCGCGAGCCGACGCCGATCGACCTGGAGGTTCTGGAGGGACTGGCCTGCCTCGCGGAAGCGCTGATCGAGTCCCGGTCCGTCGCGCTTCGCGCCGCCGAGGCCGCGGAGGAGCACCGTCGGACCGCGGAGCGGCTGGAGCGCGAGCGGCGCCAGTTCAAGCAGGCCGAACGCATGGCCGACATGGGATCGTACCGATACGACATCGAGAAGCGGTCGACGGAGTGGTCGGACGGTGTCTTCGCCATCCACGAACGCCCCGTCGCCGCCGGCGTCCCGGGCGAGGACATCCTGCACTACTTTCCCGAGCCCGACCGCACCGCGTTCGTCGCCGCGGTGATGCGCACGCTGGAGACGGGCGAGCCGTTCGAGCTGGATGCCGATTTCGTCACCGCCAAGGGCAATGCGCGGCGCGTGCGGTGTTCGTGCGAGATCGAGCTCGCCAAGGGCAAGCCGGTCGCCCTCATCGGCCTGATCCAGGACATCACCGAGCGTCACCGCCTGGAGCAGCGTCTGCGTCACCTGGCCCGCACCGACGACCTGACCCAGCTGGCCAACCGCGTCGAGTTTCACCGGGTTCTCGATGCCCGGCTGCGGGACGCACGCGCCGCGGACGGCGACGTGGCCGTCCTGCTGATCGACCTCGACGGCTTCAAGGGCGTCAACGACGCCCTCGGCCATGCCGCCGGCGACGCGGTGTTGCGCCAGGTCGCCGATCGCCTGCGCGCCTCCTGCAATGCCGGGAGCTTTCCGGCGAGGCTGGGGGGCGACGAGTTCGCCGTCGTGCTGTCCGCCGATGTCGATGGCGTGGACCGGACGGTGCGGCGCCTCCTGCACGACCTCGAGATCGTCATGGAAGGTTCCGGTCACATCGCTCGCGTCACGGGAACGATCGGGATCGCGTGGTCGAGCACGGCCGGGCAAGACCGCGACCGGCTCCTGCGGCAAGCCGATGCGGCGCTCTACGTCGCCAAGCGCACCCGAAAGGGAACAGCGGCGACCTACAGGATCGACGCGGACGACCGGCAGGCGGGGTGAGCCCGTCCCGGCTGCGGCGCGCGGGGACGGTCCGTCCCCCTACAACGCCTCCCCGCGCATCAGCCGCGGCTGGCGCCCGCGCAGGCCCGCCGCCTCGCGGATGAAGAGGCGCTTCAGGCCCGGCATCCGGTCGACGAGGCCGAGGCCGAGGTCGCGGGCGAGGCGCACCGGGAGGGCATCGGTGGAGAACAGGCGGTTGAGGCCGTCGGTGGCCGCCCCCATCGCCAGGGTGTCGAAGCGGCGGCTGCGCTCGTAGGCCTCGAGCGCCTCGGGGCCGCCGGGATCGAGGCCGAGGCGCATCGTGTCGGCGAGGGATTCCGCCAGGGCGGCGGCGCTGCGCAGGCCCAGGTTCAGGCCCTGGCCGGCGATCGGGTGGATGACGTGGGCGGCGTCTCCGAGCAGCAGCAGGCGCCTGGCGCCGAAGCGCCGGGCGATGCCGAAGGAGAGCGGATAGGCCTTGAGCGGCGATTCGAGGGCGATGCGTCCGAGCGCCAGGCCGAAGCGGCGCTCGACCTCCATCAGGGCCTCCTCCGGCCCGCCGCCGAGGAGGGCCGGCACGTCGGCCTGGCGCTCGGTCCAGACGATCGAGGAGCGGTGGCCGAGGGAGCCGCCGGGGGGCAGCGGCAGCACCGCGAAGGGGCCGGAGGGCAGGAAGTGCTCGATCGCCCGGCCCTCGTGGTCGCGCTCGTGCGCCACCGTCGCGACGATGCCCGATTGCGGGTAGGACCAGCCGACCCAGCCGATGCCGGCGGCCTCGCGCAGGCGCGAGCGGGCGCCGTCGGCCGCCACCACGAGGTCGGCGCGGAGGGCGCGCCCGTCCGGCAGGCGCGCGACGATGCGGTCGGCTTCCGGTACGGCCGCCTGGACGGGGCTCGCCTCCAGCACCACGCCGGCGGCGACGGCGGCGTCCCGCAGGGCCGCGAGCAGCCCGCCGCCCTCGACCATGTGGGCGAAGGGCTCGCCCTCGGCCACCTCGCCCTCGAAGGTCAGGAAGGTCGGCCGCACCGGGTCGGCGAGGCGGCTGTCGGTGATCACCATCTCGCGGATCGGCTGGGCGCTCCCCGAGACCGCGTCCCAGACGCCGAGGCGCGCGAGCATCCGCCGGGCGGCGGCCGCCACCGCGTAGGCGCGCAGGTCCCGGGGGGCGTCCGCGCGGCCGAAGGCCGGGTCGCAGACCGTGATCCGCACCGCCTCGCCGAGGGTCTGGCGCAGGGCGAGCGCCAGGGCGAGCCCCGGCAATCCCCCGCCCGCGACCACGATCTCCCGCGCCGCCGCCCGCCGCCCGCTCACGCCTTCACCCTGCGCCATCTCGTGACCGTCCGCTGCACATCCGTCGGGCACGGCTCTTAGCACGTCGGGCGGCGCCGCGCGTCGCTTGACGGCGCGCATCGGCCTGCGTCAGCTACGCGCCCCTCCCCCTCAAAGCCCGGACACCTTCCCTTGCGCGCGGTCGCCGAACTCCTCGACATCCTCGACCTGGAGACGCTCGAGCAGAACCTCTTCCGAGGCCGCTCGCCGAAGGACCGCTGGCAGCGGGTCTATGGCGGCCAGGTGATCGGCCAGGCCCTCGTCGCGGCGACCCGCACCGTGCCGCCGGAGCGCCGGCCGCACTCCCTCCACGCCTACTTCCTGCTCGGCGGCGACCCGAAGGTGCCGATCGTCTACGAGGTCGACCGCATCCGGGACGGCCGCAGCTTCACGACGCGAAGGGTGGTGGCGATCCAGCACGGCCGGCCGATCTTCTCGATGTCGGTGTCCTACCACGTCGAGGAACCGGGCTTCGACCACCAGGCCCCGATGCCGGCGGTGCCGATGCCCGAGGACCTGCCGGGCGAGGGCCTGCTCAAGGCCTCTGTGATGCCCCGCATGCCCGAGCCGGTCCGGGCTTATTTCGAGCGCGAGCGGCCGATCGAGCTGCGCCCGGTCGAGCTCGAGCGCTACGGCGAGCGCAAGCCCGGTTCGTCGCGCTTCCACGTCTGGATCCGGGCGACCTCGCGGCTGCCGGACGACCCCGCCATCCACCAGGCGGTGCTGGCCTACGCCTCCGACATGACGCTCCTCGACACCTCGCTCAGCCCGCACGGCCGCACGGTGTTCGAGAGCGAGATCCAGCCGGCGAGCCTCGACCACGCCCTGTGGTTCCACCGCCCGTTCCGGGCCGACGAGTGGCTGCTCTACGCCCAGGACAGCCCGAGCGCGTCCGGCGGCTGCGGCTTCGCCCGCGGCCTGATCTTCACCCGCGACGGCACGCTCGTGGCCTCGGTCGCCCAGGAGGGCATGATCCGCGAGAAGCGGACGCCGCCGGAGCCCGAGGCCTGACGTCCACTGCCTTATTCCCGGGCATGTGCTGATTTTTTGAACTGCAATGGCGCTGGGAGCGGCTTCAATCTCCGCAATCGGCCCAGGAACCGGGCAGCGTAGCCGCAACGGGCGATCCGCGCGCTGGCACGTTCCTTGATTGAGCTTCCCTCGAGACCGGCGCCGGGGCCCGAACGGGTTCGCGAATGGCGGCGGATCATGCCCCGACCCGGCGCAAGCCGGCGGGAGCGCCAATCGAAAGGGGGCTCGTCCCATGAAGATCGTCATGGCCATCATCAAGCCGTTCAAGCTGGAGGAGGTCCGCGACGCCCTCACCAGCATCGGCGTGCACGGCCTGACCGTGACCGAAGTGAAGGGCTACGGCCGGCAGAAGGGGCACACCGAGATCTATCGCGGGGCCGAGTACGCCGTCAGCTTCCTGCCCAAGCTCAAGATCGAGGTGGCGGTGGCGGTCGACCTCGTGTCGAACGTCGTCGACACCATCGCGGCCGCCGCCCGCACCGGCCAGATCGGCGACGGCAAGATCTTCGTGATGCCGCTCGAGAAGGCCGTGCGCATCCGCACCGGCGAGACCGACGTCGACGCCCTCTAAGCAGATTTCGCGAAATCGGTCACCGGTTTTGCGGCGAAAATCTGCGACACGACAATGACCCAAGCGGACGAAGCGTCGGCCTGCCAACGCAAGTCTGCTTAGGGCGGGGCCCGGTCCCGCGCCCCGCCGCTCCCTTCACGCCATCGCCTTATTCCATCGGGAGTTTTTCTTCCATGAAGCTTCGCAACGTCCTGGCTCTGGGCCTGGGAGGCGCCGCGCTGGCGCTCCTCCTGGTGGAGCCGTCCCTGGCGCAGACGCCGACGGTCGAGGCGGCGCCGGCCGCCGCCGCGGCGGCCCCGGTGCCCAACAAGGGCGACACCGCCTGGATGCTGATCTCGTCGGCGCTGGTGCTGATGATGTCGGTGCCCGGCCTGGCGCTGTTCTACGGCGGCCTCGTGCGCACCAAGAACATGCTGTCGCTGCTGACCCAGGTCTTCGCGATCGTCAGCCTCGCCTGCATCGTCTGGGTGTTCTTCGGCTACAGCCTCGCCTTCACCAACGGCGGCGGCCTCAACGATTTCGTCGGCGGCTTCTCGAAGGCGTTCCTGCGCGGCGTCGACGCCAACTCGACCGTCGCCACCTTCTCGAACGGCGTCGTCATCCCCGAATACGTCTACATCTGCTTCCAGATGACGTTCGCGATGATCACCCCGGCGCTGATCGTCGGCGCCTTCGCCGAGCGGATGAAGTTCTCGGCCCTGATGCTGTTCAGCCTGCTGTGGCTGGTCTTCATCTACTTCCCGATGGCCCACATGGTCTGGTACTGGGGCGGCCCGGATGCGGTCGGCAACGCCGCCAAGGCGCTGGCGGCGGCCACCGACGAGGCCTCCAAGAAGGCGGCCCAGGACGCGCTCGACGCCGTCAACGCCGATGCCGGCCTGCTGTTCAAGTGGGGCGCCCTCGACTTCGCCGGCGGCACCGTGGTGCACATCAACGCGGGCATCGCCGGCATCGTCGGCTGCCTGATGCTCGGCAAGCGCATCGGCTACGGCCGCGACCTGCTCGCCCCGCACTCGCTCACTATGACGATGATCGGCGCCTCGCTGCTGTGGGTCGGCTGGTTCGGCTTCAACGCCGGCTCCAACCTGGAGGCCAACGGCTCGGCCGCGCTCGCGATGATCAACACCTTCGTGGCCACCGCGGCGGCCGGCCTGTCCTGGCTCCTCGTCGAGTGGGCCGCCAAGGGCAAGCCCTCGCTGCTGGGCATGCTCTCGGGCGCGGTCGCCGGCCTCGTCGCCGTCACCCCGGCCTGCGGCTTCGCCGGCCCGATGGGCTGCATCGTGCTCGGCCTCGTCGCCGGCGCCGTCTGCTTCGTGATGTGCTCGACCGTCAAGAACGCGCTCGGCTACGACGACTCCCTCGACGTCTTCGGCGTGCACTGCGTCGGCGGCATCCTGGGCGCGCTCGCCACCGGCATCCTGGTCAACCCGGCGCTCGGCGGCGTCGGCGCCCCGGACTACGCCGCGAAGCCCGGCGAGCTCGTCGCCGCCGCCTACGAGTTCGGCCCGGCCTTCCTGGCCCAGGCCAAGGCGGTCGGCTTCACCATCGTCTGGTCGGGCGTCGGCTCGGCGATCCTCTACAAGATCGTCGACGTGGTCGTCGGCCTGCGGGTGACGCAGGACGAGGAGCGCGAGGGCCTCGACCTCGCCGATCACGGCGAGCGGGCCTACAACTACTGAGGCTCGGGGGCCGGGGCGGATGCGCCCCGGCTCGTCGACGCGAATCGAAGAGCCCCGGTGCGGTCGCGCCGGGGCTTTTTTCTTTGATGCCTCCCCACCGAACAAAGGGGCTCGGATTTCTTGCGCCCCTCGATCGAAAGCGGAGCGGCGTGCTGGAAAAAACTCAGCAGAGCCAGCACCTTCCCGCCGCTCTCCCGCAATGCCGCAAGAGGCAGTTAGCCTTAAACCACCATTAACCGCACCGCCTCATCCTCACGGTCCAGTTCCGCGTAACCGGTCTTTGTCCTGCATGCGTTCGCTTCGTCGCTCGGCATCGCCCTACGATGGCCTCATCGACACGCTCCGCGCGTTCCTGACGCGGCGGGCGACGGAGGTCACCGGCCTCGCCCTGCTCGTCGGGGCGGCGTGCTTCACCGTCGCCCTGGCGACCTGGTCGATCGACGACCCGAGCCTCAACCACGCCACCTCGCGCGCGGCCCGCAACCTGCTGGGCTTCGGCGGCGCCGTGGTGTCGGATCTCGGCATGCAGCTCCTGGGGCTCGGGGCGCTGGCCTTCGCGCTGCCCCCGGCGGTATGGGGCATGCGGCTGCTGCGCACCCACCGCCTCGCCCGGATGCAGTTGCGGATCGTGCTCTGGATCATCGGCTTCGGAGCGGCGAGCGGCATGGCGAGCGCGCTGCCGCCGACCGCGCGCTGGCCGCTGCCGACCGGCCTCGGCGGCGTCGCCGGCGATGCGCTGCTCGGTGCCGCCAAGGCGATCGCCGGGCCGGCCGGGGCCTTCGCGGGCTTCCTCTACGCCGCGGTCGCGGTGATCAGCCTGACCGGCTCCTGCGGCTTCGGCCTGATCGAGGACGAGGACGGGGACGACGAGGCGGAGAGCTACGCCCCGGTGGTGAGCCGCTACGACGAGCGCCAGGGCCGCCGCGGCCCGGCCGCCTCGCACGACGACGAATCGCCCGGGATCGGCCTCGCCTCCCTGGGCGCGCTGGCGCACCTCGCGATGAGCGCCAAGGCGGCGGTGACCCAGCGGGTCGATGCGATCCGCGATGGGTCCTGGCGCCAGGCCGGCCACGACCCCTATGCGGGCAACTCGCCCGCGCTCGCCGCCCGCCGCGCCTTCGCCGAGCCCGGCGACGGCGAGGCCTGGGACGAGCCCGAGGCCGAGGCGCCCGCGCGCCCCGGCGCCAAGGGCGCGCCCAAACCTCCGGCCAAGGGCGGGCGGCGCGAGCCGGTCTTCGCGGATGGCGCCCCGCGCCGGGCCGAGCCGGCCTTCGAGGACGAGCCGGAGGACGACGAGGACGGGCTCGCCGCCGAGGCCGCACCCCGCGGCCGGGTCGCGCCCCCTCCCCCGCCGATCCAGACCCGCCGCGCCCCGGCGCCCGGGCCGGCCTCGCCGGATTCCTACGACCTGCCCGCGCTGACGCTCTTGGCCGAGCCGCGCCACCCGGCGCCGAGCGCCGCGGTCTCGACCGACGCGCTGGAGCAGAACGCCACCCTGCTCGAATCGACGCTGGAGGATTTCGGCGTGCGCGGCGAGATTCTCGCCGTGCGCCCGGGCCCGGTGGTGACGCTCTACGAGCTGGAGCCCGCACCCGGCACCAAGTCGAGCCGCGTCATCTCGCTCGCCGACGACATCGCCCGCTCGATGTCGGCGGTCTCGGCCCGCGTCGCGGTCGTGCAGGGCCGCAACGCCATCGGCATCGAGCTGCCGAATGCGCGGCGCGAGACCGTGTACCTGCGCGAGCTCCTCGCCTCCCCGGCCTTCGCCGAGACCAAGCAGAAGCTCGCGCTGTGTCTGGGCAAGAATATCGGCGGCGAGGCGATCATCGCCGACCTCGCCCGCATGCCCCACCTGCTGGTCGCCGGCACCACCGGCTCGGGCAAGTCGGTCGCCATCAACACCATGATCCTGTCGCTGCTCTACCGGATGACCCCGGAGGAGTGCCGCCTGATCATGGTCGACCCCAAGATGCTGGAACTCTCCGTCTACGACGGCATCCCGCACCTGCTCTCCCCGGTCGTCACCGACCCCAAGAAGGCGGTCATCGCCCTCAAATGGGCGGTGCGCGAGATGGAGGAGCGCTACAAGAAGATGTCGAAGCTCGGCGTTCGCAACATCGACGGCTTCAACGCCCGGGTGGCGGAGGCGCGGGCCCGCGGCGAGGTGATCACCCGCACGGTCCAGACCGGCTTCGACCGCGAGACCGGCGAGGCGATTTACGAGGACGAGATGATGGATCTCGCCCCTCTCCCTTACATCGTGATCGTGGTCGACGAGATGGCCGACCTGATGATGGTGGCGGGCAAGGACATCGAGGGGGCGATCCAGCGTCTCGCCCAGATGGCGCGGGCCGCCGGCCTGCACCTGATCATGGCGACGCAGCGGCCGTCGGTGGACGTGATCACCGGCACGATCAAGGCGAACTTCCCGACCCGGATCTCCTTCCAGGTGACGAGCAAGATCGACTCGCGCACGATCCTGGGCGAGATGGGCGCCGAGCAGCTTCTGGGCCAGGGCGACATGCTGTTCATGGCGGGCGGCGGGCGCACGACGCGCGTGCACGGCCCGTTCTGCTCGGATGACGAGGTCGAGCAGGTGGTGGCGCACCTGAAGCGCCAGGGCCGTCCCTCGTATCTGGAGGCGGTCACCGCCGAGGAGGGCGAGGAGGAGCCGGACGCGCCGGTCATGGACCAGGGCGGCTTCGGCGAGCCGGGCGCCGACCTCTACGACCAGGCGGTGGCGGTGGTCCTGCGCGACAAGAAGGCGTCGACGAGCTACATCCAGCGCCGCCTGCAGATCGGCTACAACCGCGCCGCCTCGCTGATGGAGCGGATGGAGCGCGAGGGCATCGTCGGCCCCGCCAACCATGCCGGCAAGCGCGAGATCCTGCTGGAGGAGCAGGACGGCTGAGGCCGCCCTGCCGGAGCCGGCCTCAGCGCTGGCCGAAGCTCGCCTCCTTGAACAGGTCCTTCAGGTGGTGGGGCTGCGAGCGCCAGTACTGTTTGGGCGCCCGGACCCGGGCGCCGAGTTCCGCGGCGGCGTGCCAGGGCCAGCGCGGGTCGTAGAGCAGCGCGCGGGCGAGCGAGACCGCGTCCGCCTTGCCCTCGACCAGGATCGCCTCGGCCTGGCGCGGCTCGGTGATCAGGCCGACCGCGATGGTGACGAGGTCGGTCGCCGCCCGCACCCGCTCGGCGAAGGGCACCTGGTAGCCCGGGCCGATCGCGATCTTCTGGCGGGGCGAGACGCCGCCGGTCGAGACGTGGATGGCGGCGGCGCCCCGCGCCTTCAGGGCCTGCGTGAACGCGATGGTCTGCTCGACCTCCCAGCCCTCCTCGACCCAGTCGGTCGCCGAGACCCGGGCCCAGACCGGGTTGCCCGCGGGAAACGCCTCGCGCACCGCGTCGAACACCTCGAGGGGGAAGCGCATCCGGTTCTCGAGGCTGCCGCCGTACTCGTCGCTGCGCTGGTTGGCGAGCGGCGACAGGAACTGGTGCAGCAGGTAGCCGTGCGCGGCATGGATCTCCGCCGCCTCGATGCCGAGGCGTGCCGCGCGACGGGCGGTGGCCGCGAACCCGTCGCGGATGCGCTTCATGTCCTCCCGGTCGAGCATGCGCGGCGCGACCTCGCCCTCGGCATGGGCGAGGGGCGAGGGCGCCTCGGTCAGCCAGCCATGGGGCAAGTCCGGCGCCACCTGCTGGCCGCCGCGCCACGGCGCCTCGCTCGACGCCTTGCGGCCGGCATGGGCGATCTGGATGCAGATCGGCACCGGCGCGTAGTCGCGCACCGCGTCGAGGACTTTCGCCAGCGCCCGCTCGGTGCCGTCGTCCCACAGGCCGAGGTCGCCGTGGGTGATCCGCGCCTCCGGCGAGACCGCGGTCGCCTCCAGGGTGAGCAGCCCGGAGCCCGACATCGCGAGCTGGCCGAGATGCATCATGTGCCAGTCGGTGGCCGCGCCGTCGCGGGCCGAATACTGGCACATCGGCGCGACGATGATGCGGTTCTCCAGTTCGAGGCCGTCGAGGCGCAGGGGCTGGAACAGGGCGGGGCTGCTCATGCGGGGTCTCCGGGTGGGGATGGCCGCAATGTGGCGCGCCCCACCCGCGCGTGCCAGCGCAGGCGCTGCAGGGCGCCTGCGCGTTAGAGCCTGGTCGAGAAAGGCCGGTCGGTCACCAGCCCCGGCCGAGGCTCATGGCGATCCGGCTCGGACGGGTTCCGACCAGGGCGGCGGCCAGGCGCCTGCGCGCCCGGGTCGCGCCGCCGCGCGCGGCCGCGGCGGCGCGCGAGCGCAGCGAAGTGTCCTCGATCTCGGCCAGCCGCTCGCCCGCGCTCACCACGCGCTCGACCGCCTGCAGGGTCTTCGGGTCGGACTCGGTGAGGGCGCAGATGTCCGACAGGCTGCTGCGGAGCGCGTGCATCGCCTCGCGCGGGTCGGCCCCCCGGGCGAGGTCGAGGATGCCCTGCTCGATGCGTTCCAGGAGCGCCCTCAGCGGCTCCGGCACCACGGCGGCGACCGCGACCGGCCCGGCGCCCTGGCACGACGGCTCCCCGTGGATCCCCGAAACGAGCATGGCGTCCTCTACGCATGGAGACCGGCCGCAGATCACACGCCATGGTGCCAAACCCGTCGAGGCAATTCAACCACTTGTGCGAGCCCAACGGCTCGGCTAGATATCCAAGCTCTTACTACAATCCATTACATCAAGACCGAGCCTCAGGCCAAAGATGTCGAACCGTATCTTTCCTGACCCTCGACCATTTCATTGCAACATTTCCGCCGATACCCGCCCACGAAGACATCCGCTGTTCGAGCCGACCTCACCTTGAGGACGCATCAAGAATATTCGCAAATACATATAAAATACCATCGATTGCATCATCGACACCGACGAAGCTGGATCGAACGATGACCCTGCGTCCCATTTTCGGCGATCATCCCGGCAGCACCGGCGACCAGGTCCTGTCCCTGCTTCGGGCGGTCCGCCGCCACCTGGCGATGGATGTCGGCTTCATCTCGGAATTCATCGCGGGCGACCGGGTGATTCGCTTCTCGGATGTCGGGGGACCGGTCCCGAATCCCGTCGTGGTCGGCACCTCGGCGCCGCTGGAGCAGAGCTTCTGCTACTACGTCGCCAAGGGCCTGATGCCCGGGCTGATGCCGAACGCGGCGGACGATCCCGTCGCCGCCGCCATGCCGGTCACCCGCGACATGCCGGTCGGCGCGCATCTGAGCGTCCCGCTCCGCCACGCCGACGGCGAGGCGTTCGGGACGCTGTGCTGCTTCAGCTACGCGCCGGATCGCAGCCTCACCGCCCGCGACCTCGGCCTGCTGCGCCTGTGCGCCGAGATGGTGGAGGCGATCCTGGCCCGCGACCACGGCGCTGCGCGCGAACGCGACGCCAAGCGCCGGCGGATCGCCGCCCTGCTCGAGTCGGGCGCGATCGAGATGGCGTTCCAGCCGATCTACCGCACCCAGGACGGGAGCCTCGCCGCCTTCGAGGCGCTGGCCCGCTTCCCGTCGCCGCCCGGGCAGGGCCCCGACATCTGGTTCGCCGACGCGGCGGAGGTCGGGCTCGGGGAGGAGCTCGAGCACCTCGCCCTGCGCAAGGCCCTGGCGGCGTTCCCGGCCCTTCCCGCCGGGATCAAGCTGTCGGTGAACCTGTCGCCCTCGGCCCTCGCCTCGCACCGGCTCGTCGAGGCGCTGGGCGACGTTCCCTCGGAGCGGCTGGTGATCGAGCTGACGGAGCACGCGGCGGTGGCGTCCTACGAGGAGCTGCGCGCGGTGCTGGGTCCGCTGCGCGCCCGCGGCCTTTTCCTGGCGATCGACGACGTCGGGGCCGGCCACGCCACGCTGCGGCACGTCCTCGACCTCGCCCCCGAGATCATCAAGCTCGACATGAGCCTGATCCGCCACATCGACACCCATTCCGGCCGCCGCGCGCTGACCGAGGCGCTCACCGGCTACGGCCGGCGCATCGGCTGCGAGATCGTCGCCGAGGGGGTGGAGACCGAGGCCGAGTACGCGGTGCTGCGGGGCATCGGCGTGACGCGGGTGCAGGGCTTCCTGACCGGCCGGCCGATGACCCTCGAGGCCGCTGCCGCGCTCCCGCCGTTCGGGACGGTCGCATGCCAGGAGGCCGCGGCGACCGGCTGACCGGACTCGTCGCGGATCGCGCGCGGATCCGCTCAGCCGAGGCCCCGCTCCCGCAGCGAGGCGCCGATCTCGTCGAGCACGGCGGGGTCCTCGATGGTCGGCGGCATCGTCCAGGCGTCGCCATCGGCGATCTTCTTCATCGTGCCGCGCAGGATCTTGCCCGAACGGGTCTTGGGCAGGCGCCCGACCGTGAGGGCGAGGCGGAAGGCGGCGACCGGGCCGATGCGCTCGCGCACCAGCGCCACCAGCTCGCGCTCGATCACGTCCGGCGCCTTCGCGACGCCGGCCTTCAGCACCACGAAGCCGCACGGCGCCTCGCCCTTGAGGGCGTCCTTGATGCCGATCACCGCGCATTCGGCGACCGCCGGATGGGACGCCAGCACCTCCTCCATGCCGCCGGTCGAGAGGCGGTGGCCGGCGACGTTGATGATGTCGTCGGTGCGGCCCATGACGTAGACGTAGCCGTCGCGGTCGAGGAAGCCCGCATCCGAGGTGTTGTAGTAGCCCGGATAGGTCGCGAGGTAGCTCTCGCGGAAGCGCTCGTCCTGCCGCCACAGGGTCGGCAGCGCACCGGGGGGCAGCGGCAGCCTGATGGCGATCGTCCCCATCGTGTCGGCGGGCACCGGCTTGCCGGATTCGTCGAGCACCTGCACGTCCCAGCCCGGCATCGGCACCGTCGGGCTGCCGTGCTTGACCGGCAGGGCCCCGAGCCCCACCGGGTTGGCGGCGATCGGCCAGCCGGTCTCGGTCTGCCACCAATGGTCCACCACCGGCACGCCCAAGGCCCGCTCGGCCCACGCCACGGTGTCGGGGTCGGCCCGCTCGCCGGCGAGGAACAGGGTGCGGAAGCGCGAGAGGTCGTGGCCCTGCATCAGGCGGGCCTCCGGATCCTCCTTCTTCACCGCCCTCAGCGCCGTCGGCGCGGTGAACAGCGCCACCGCCCCGGTCTCGGCGATCACGCGCCAGAACGCCCCGGCATCCGGGGTGCCGACCGGCTTGCCCTCGTACAGCACCGTGGTGCAGCCGTGCAGCAGCGGCCCGTAGACGATGTAGGAATGGCCCACCACCCAGCCGACGTCGGAGGCGCACCAGTAGGTCTCGCCGGGGGCGACGCCGTAGAGGTTCGGCATCGACCAGGCCAGCGCCACGAGGTAGCCGCCGGTGTCGCGCACCACGCCCTTCGGCTTGCCGGTGGTGCCCGAGGTGTAGAGCACGTAGAGCGGATCGGTGGCGGCGACCGGCACGCAAGGGGCGGCGCGGCCCGCGGCCCTGGCCTGCGCCACGGCCTCGGCCCAATCCCGGTCGCGCGCCTCGACCATCTCGGCGACGGCTTGAGGCCGCTGCAGGATCAGGCAGGAATCGGGCTTGTGCGAGGAGAGCCGGCAGGCCTCGTCGAGGAGCGGCTTGTAGGCGACGACCCGGGCCGGCTCGATGCCGCAGGAGGCGGCGAGCACCACCTTGGGGGCGGCGTCCTCGATGCGGGCGGCGAGCTCGCGGGCGGCGAACCCCCCGAACACCACCGAGTGCACCGCGCCGATGCGGGCGCAGGCCAGCATCGCGAACAGCGCTTCGGGCACCATCGGCATGTAGAGCACCACCCGGTCGCCGCGCCCGACGCCGAGGTCCTGCAGCACGGCGGCGAGCGCCGCGACCTCGTCGAGAAGCTCCGCGTAGGTGATCCGGCGCTTCGTCCCGGTGACGGGGGAATCGTACAGGATCGCCGCTTGGTCGCCTCGGCCGGCCGCGACGTGGCGGTCGACCGCGTTGTGGCAGGCATTGACCTCGGCGCCCACGAACCAGCGGCCGTAGGGCCCTTCCCCGGAGGAGAAGACCCGGGAGGGGGGCGTCACCCAGTCGATCGCCTGCGCGGCGTCGCCCCAGAACGCCTCCGGGTCGCGCTGCCAGGCGGCATAGGTCTCCGGGTAGCGGCTCGGGCTGGCCATGGCGTCGTCCTCCGGTGTCGACCGTCTCGGGGCGGTCGTGCGCCTGGGATAGAGCAGCGGCCGCGGCCTCCGGAAGTCGAACTTTCGTAAGGACCGAGATGGATTGATCGCGCCGTCCTCGCGGGTACTGTGGCCGGACAGCCAGCAGGACGACCCATGACCGGCGCGACGATCTACGATCACGGCCTCGACCGGAACCCGGCGAACCACCAGCCGCTGACGCCGCTCACCTTCCTGGAGCGGGCCGCCGCGGTCTTCCCGGACCGTACCGCGGTGATCCACGGGGCCTTGCGCCGCAGCTACCGCGACCTCTACGCCCGCTGCCGGCGCCTCGCCTCGGCCTTGAGCGCCCACGGCATCGGCCGCGGCGACACGGTGGCGGTGATGCTCGCCAACACCCCGGCGATGATCGAGTGCCATTACGGGGTCCCGATGGCCGGGGCGGTGCTCAACACCCTCAACACCCGGCTCGACGCGGCGATCATCGGCTTCTGCCTCGATCACGGCGAGGCCAAGGTGGTGATCACCGACCGGGAATTCGCCCGCACCATGGGCCCGGCCCTGGCCCAGGCCGGGGTGACGCCGCTCGTCATCGATTACGACGATCCGGACTACGACGGACCCGGCGAGCGGCTCGGCACGGTCGAGTACGAGGACTTCCTGGCCGGGGGCGATCCCGCCCATGCCTGGACGATGCCGGGCGACGAGTGGGACGCGATCAGCCTCAACTACACGTCGGGCACCACCGGCGACCCGAAGGGCGTGGTCTACCACCATCGCGGCGCCTCGCTGCTCGCGGTCGGCAACGTGGTGGCGGGCAATCTCGGCCGGCACCCGGTCTATCTCTGGACCCTGCCGATGTTCCACTGCAACGGCTGGTGCTTCCCCTGGACCCTGTCGGTCGTGGCCGGCACCCATGTCTGCCTGCGGCAGGTCCGGGCCAAGGCGATGTACGACGCCATCGCCGACCACGGGGTGACGCATCTGTGCGGCGCGCCGATCGTGATGTCGCTCCTCATCAACGCGCCCGAGGCCGAGCGCCGCGACCTGCCGCGCCGGGTCTCGTTCCTCACCGCCGCCGCGCCGCCGCCGGAGGCGGTGCTCGCCGGGATGGCGGAGGCCGGGTTCGACGTCACCCACGTCTACGGCCTGACCGAGACCTACGGCCCCGCGGTGGTGAACGAGTGGCACGCCGACTGGGACGGCTTGAGCAAGGACGAGCAGGCCGCCCGCAAGGCGCGCCAGGGCGTGCGCTACCCGCCGCTCGAGGCCCTGGACGTGCTCGACCCCGAGACGATGGCGCCGGTGCCCGCCGACGGCGAGACGCTGGGCGAGGTGATGTTCCGCGGCAACGTGGTGATGCGCGGCTACCTGAAGAACCCGAGCGCCACCGAGGCTGCCTTCAAGGGCGGCTGGTTCCACTCGGGCGACCTCGGGGTGAAGCACCCGGACGGCTACATCCAGCTCAAGGACCGCTCGAAGGACATCATCATCTCAGGGGGAGAGAACATCTCGTCGATCGAGGTCGAGGAGGCCCTGTTCAAGCACCCGGCAGTGGCGGCCGCGGCCGTGGTGGCCAAGCCCGACGAGAAATGGGGTGAGACGCCGTGCGCCTTCGTCGAGCTGAAGGGCTCCGAGATGGTCTCGGCCGAGGAGCTGATCGGCTGGTGCCGCCGCTCGCTCGCCGGCTTCAAGGTGCCCCGGCACGTCGTGTTCACCGAGTTGCCGAAGACCTCGACCGGCAAGGTGCAGAAGTTCGTGCTGCGGGAGATGGCGAAGGCCCTGTGACGGGACCTCGGGATCCAGCCCCCGGGGTTCTTCTCGGATTCGGGCCGGACGCCAGGCATCCAGGCTTCGAGCCACTCAAGCCCGCTCGGCCCGGATTGGAGACGACCTCCTGACCTCGACCTCATCCTGAGGTGTCAGGTCATCGCAGATGAACTGACCTCGAAGGAGAGCTCCAGAAGTCTCGCGATCCCTGCAGCCCTTCTTCGAGGTCAGCCGATCACGGATCGACCAACGCCTCGGGATGAGGATGCAAATCGGATCGAAGATCGTCGCCCTGTGAGCCCGGTTCGTCGAACGGGCACCCGCGGCCTCGGTGCGAGGTGCCGGCGCACAGGCTTCCATCAAGGAAGTGACCGCCGAAACGGCGCCGGCGGGGCTCACCCCGCGTCGCGCGCTCTGCGCTATCCATCTCGCGGGAGCAAAACCCGCCGGTCGTCTTGAGCAATGAGCGAGGACCGCCGCGTCGACACGCCGACGCGGCGGCGCGCTGAATTCTGCCGGGCTAGTGCATCACGCGGGTGGACGTCGTCCGCAGGCGACTGATCTCATCCTTCAAGTGAAGCTTGCGCCGCTTGAGTTCGACTATTCGCAAGTCGTCGGTGGAGAGATGGGTGCAGGCGTCCTGAATCTCGCGCTCCAGGGCTTCGTGCTTACGCTCGAGCTCGGTGAGATGCGTGTGCAGCGACATCAGCCATAGCCTCCTGTCATGTACGTGACACACGAAGCCTGCCACAGCCCGCGGCCGATGTCTAAGGCATTCCGTATTGCAATTGCGTAATGTGCGCTGCAGCGCGAGGCCGCCGAGGAGGCGGTACAACCCCGCCGGCGCCCTTGCGACACCCTTGCCGGAGGGCGGGGCCTGGTTCATGCTTCACCGCATTGTCCAAGGGCTTAGGGCGGCGATGGCGTTCGAGTTGAGTGCGGAATCGACGGCGGAGTACGAGAGCGAGCTGGCGCGGCTCCGGGAGGAGCATCGCGACCTCGACGACGCGATCGAGGCGCTGGCGGGCGTGATGGCCGGCGACCGCCTCCAGCTCCAGCGCCTGAAGAAGCGCAAGCTCGGGATCCGCGACCGCATCTCCTTCCTGGAGGACCAGCTCACGCCGGACATCATCGCCTGAGGACGGCGTCCGGCGATCGAGGACGTCCCCGCGGTTGAGGACGTCCCGCGGCGGCTTGCGGGAGCGCGGGCGCGCCGCTACTGCGGATGAATGACCGGTCGCGGCCCGTTCGCGCGGCTTTGCGGCGCTTTTGCGAGAGGATGCGCTTGACGATGGCGGCATCGCCCCCCGTCGCAGTGATCATGGGCAGCCAGTCCGACTGGGCCACCATGCGCCACGCGGCCGAGACCCTCGACGCCCTCGGCATCCCCTACGAGGCCCGCATCGTCTCGGCCCACCGCACCCCGGACCGCCTGGTGGCCTTCGCCAAGGGCGCCAAGGCGGCGGGCGTCAAGGTGGTGATCGCGGGCGCCGGCGGCGCCGCCCACCTGCCCGGCATGGCCGCCGCGATGACGCCGCTGCCGGTGTTCGGCGTCCCAGTCGAGTCGAAGGCGCTGTCGGGCCAGGACAGCCTCCTGTCGATCGTGCAGATGCCGGCCGGCATCCCGGTCGGCACGCTCGCCATCGGCCGGGCCGGCGCCGTCAACGCGGCGCTGCTCGCCGCCGCCGTCCTGGCGCTCACCGACGAACCCCTGGCCGAGCGGCTCGACGCCTGGCGCGCGCGCCAGAGCGCGGCGGTCGCCGAGCATCCGGACACGAGCGCCCCGTGAGCACGCCCCCCATCGCCCCCGGCGCCACCATCGGCATCATCGGCGGCGGCCAGCTCGGCCGCATGATCGCGGTCGCGGCGGCGCAGTACGGGCTCAAGGCCCACATCTACTGCCCCGACCCCGACAGCCCGGCCTTCGAGGTGGCGGGCCGCCGGACCGTGGCGGCCTACGACGACTCGGCGGCACTCCAGGCCTTCGTCGACTCCGTCGACGTGGTGACCTACGAGTTCGAGAACATCCCGAGCCGCACCGCCGAGATCCTGGCCGCGCACCGGCCGCTGCATCCGAGCGCCTCGGCGCTCGCGACGACGCAGGACCGGCTGACGGAAAAGAGCTTCGTGGCGGGCCTGGGCATCCCGGTGGCGCCGTTCCGGGCGGTGGACGACGCCGCGGGCCTGGCCGAGGCCGTCCGCGAGATCGGCCTGCCGGCGGTGCTGAAGACCCGGCGCTTCGGCTACGACGGCAAGGGCCAGGTCATGCTGCGCCAGGAGGACTTCGGCGAGGCGGGCTTCGACCCCGCCGCCGTGATGGCCTCCCTGAACGGACAGCCCTGCATCCTCGAGGGCTTCGTGCCGTTCGAGGCCGAGGTCTCGGTGGTGGCCGCCCGCAACGCGGAAGGGCGCTTCTCGGCCTACGCGCCTTGCGCCAACGAGCACCGCCACCACATCCTCGCCCGCACCGTCGTGCCTGCCCCCGGCATGACGCCGGAGACCGCCGCCGAGGCGGTCGCGATCGCCCGCACCATCGCGGAGGCGCTGGGCTACGTCGGCGTGCTCGCGGTGGAGATGTTCCTGGTCCGCGGAGCCGACGGGCGGGCGGGCGTCGTCGTCAACGAGATCGCGCCGCGGGTGCACAATTCCGGCCACTGGACCATCGAGGGGGCCGAGACCTCGCAATTCGCCCAGCACGTCCGGGCGATCTGCGGCTGGCCGCTCGGCAGCGCCGCCCTGACCGGCACCGCGGTCGAGATGCTGAACCTGATCGGCGACCAGGCCGACGACTGGGCCCGGATCCTTGCCGAGCCCGGCAGCCACCTGCACCTCTACGGCAAGGGCGCGGCCCGGCCCGGCCGCAAGATGGGCCACCTCACCCGGGTCGCGACCGGCGCCTGACCCCGCGCCTCGCCCGGACGGGTGAGGCCGCACGGCCACACCCGTCGCCCCGCGGCGCCCTCCCCTGCCGCGACGGCGCCGGGAGCCACACCTTCGCCACATCGTCCCGCACAAGCGAAGAGGCGCACTGCCTTTAAGCCGGCCTTCACCGCGATCGGAGAAGGGTCGTCCGGCGCCGGGACCGCTTCGAGGCGGGGCGCGCGTGCGGATTGCGAAGGTGCGCGGCGCGACGAGGATGCGCCGCCCCGGGGGAGCGGGTGATGAACAACGTGATCGGCTGGAGCCGTGTGACACCGGCGGCCCGGATGCTGGGGGCGACCGTGCTGGCCGCGCTCTCGCTCGCCGGCTGCGACACCGTCAGCCGGGCCACCGCGACGCGGCAATTCGCGGTGGTCGAGGCCGACAAGTCCGGCGCGACCGAGGTGAACATCGCCTCCCTGTCGGACGTGATCCAGCGCAACCCGAGCGACGCGGCGGCCTACAACACCCGCGGCGCGGCTTACGCCCGCGCGGGCAACTTCGATTCGGCCATCGCCGACTTCACCAAGGCGATCCAGCTCGACCCGAACTCGGCCTCGGCCTACGGCAACCGGGCCCTGGCCTACCGCCAGTCGGGCCGCAACGACGCGGCGCTGCAGGACTTCAGCAAGGCGGTCGCCGCCGACCCGAACTACACCGCCGCCTATATCGGGCGCGCCAACCTGCAGCGGGCGCAGGGCAACTACGAGGCCGCCTACAGCGACCTCAGCCAGGCGATCCGCCTGACCCCGGAATCGGCCGAGGCCTACCACGCCCGCGGCCTGGTGCGGCAGGCGCAGGGCCAGCACCGCTCCGCGATCGGCGACTTCGACGCCGCCATCGACCGCAACCCCTTCGTGGCCGCCCCCTACGCCGCCCGCGGGCAGAGCCTGATCGCCACCAACCAGTACGACAAGGCGATCGAGGACTACAACGCGGCGCTGAACGTCAACAACAAGGACGCGGATTCCTGGGCCTATCGCGGGCTGGCCTACGAGAAGTCGAACCGCCGCCAGGAGGCGCTGGAGAGCTACCAGCGCGCCGTCGCCATCGACCAGGGCAACGCGATCGCCAAGCAGGGTCTCGGCCGAATGCAGGGCGGGGTGGCGTCGCTGTTCCGGTAGGGACGACAGAATTCCAGGATGAAAAGGGCCTCCGGCAATATGCCGGGGGCTTTTTTCTTGGGAGTACACGCGCGCTTGAACTCTCCCCCTCTGCGGAAGAAGGTTGCCCCGCGGAGTGGGGGCGGGAGAGGGACACCACGCTTCGGACTGAGACCGAAACCGTTCTAACGAGCGGTCTCCTGGACCAGCGTCGCGCTTCCTCGCAGAGGCAGGAGCGTTCAGCCGCGGCCCGCTCCGCGAGAACTCACAGCACCTTGCGGTACTGGATGAAGCCCGGCCGGTCGGCGAGCGTGTCGTAGAGGGCCCGCGCGGTGACGTTGGCCTCCTGGGTCAGCCAGTAGACCCGGCTCGCCCCCGCCTCGCGGGCGGCGGCGTAGACCGCCTCGATCAGGGCACGGCCCACCCCCTGCCCGCGCGCGGCCTGCGCGGTGAACAGGTCCTGCAGGTAGCAGTAGGGCCCGGCGGTCCAGGTCGAGCGATGGAAGATGTAGTGGACGAGGCCGATCACGGCGCCGTCCCGCTCGGCCACGAGGGCGTGCATCGGCTCCGATGCGTCGTGCAGGCGCGCGAAGGTGATGTCGGTGACCTCGGGCGCGACCGTGGCGCCGTAGAAGGTCAGGTAGCCCTGCCAGAGCGGGTCCCAGGCGGCGCGCTCGTCGGGGCGCAGCGGGCGGATGATGGGGCTCGGCATGAGCGGCGAATCCTCGGGTGAGAGACGCCGCAGGGTCGCGGGGAAAGCCCCCCGGATCAAGGGGGCCGCACCGGGATCCCGGCGCGGCCCCGCTCGAAACAGTCCTACTTCAGGTGGAACTTGTCGAAGTCGCGGTGCTCGGCCTCGATCCGGCGCACGGTGCCGGTATGCGAGCGGTAGACCACCGTCTCGGTGCGGATGGTGTTGCGGCCGAACTTCACGCCCTTGACGAGCGCTCCGTCGGTCACGCCGGTCATCGCCACCACGACGTCGCCGCGGGCGAGGTCCTCGAGGGAATAGAGGCGGTTCGGGTCGGCGACGCCCATCTTGGCGGCGCGGTCGCGCTTCTCCTCGGTGTCGAGGATCAGGCGGCCCTGCATCTGGCCGCCGATGCAGCGCAGCGCGCCCGCCGCGAGCACGCCCTCGGGGGCGGCGCCGATGCCGAGATAGATGTCGATGCCGGTCTCCTCCGGCATGGTGGTGAAGATCACGCCGGCGACGTCGCCGTCGGAGATCAGGCGCACGCCGGCACCCGTCCGGCGGATCGCCGCGATCAGGTCGGTGTGGCGCGGCCGGTCGAGGACGAGGGCGGTGATCTCGGACGGCGGCACGCCCTTGGCCTTGGCCAGCGCGTGGATGTTCTCCTCGGGGGAGGCGTCGAGATGCACGGTGCCGACCGGGTAGCCCGGGCCGATGGCGATCTTGTGCATGTAGACGTCGGGGGCGGCCAGCAGCGTGCCGCCCTCGGCCATCGCCATCACGGCGACGGAGCCCGGCATGTCCTTGGCGCAGAGGGTCGTGCCCTCGAGCGGGTCGACCGCGATGTCGACCTTCGGGCCCGAGCCGTTGCCGAGGGTCTCGCCGATGAACAGCATCGGGGCCTCGTCGCGCTCGCCCTCGCCGATGACGACGGTGCCGTCGATCGGCAGGCGGTTCAGCTCGCGGCGCATGGCGTCGACGGCGGCCTGGTCGGCGGCCTTCTCGTTGCCCTGGCCGCGCAGGCGCGCCGCGGCCACGGCCGCCCGCTCGGTGACGCGCACCAGCTCGAGGGTCAGGATGCGCTCGATGACCTGGCTCGGCCCCGGCTTCTTGGCGTCCGACATGCGTTCGTGATCCCCGTACTGGTCCTTGGGGCCGGGTCTTAGAGGAGAAACCGGCGCCGCTGAACTGAATTCTGTCGCTCGCCCAGCCGATCATCGGTGGATGGCGCGGGATCGGCGGGCGTCCTCGACGTGTGAAAACCCTCGCGGGCCGACCTCACTCGCGCTCGATGCGGATGAGCTGGGGCGGCTCGGACAGGAGCCCGTCCGCCGCCATCGCGTCGAGGCTCTCGCGGATCGCGGCTTCCGTCGCCGCGTAGGTGATCAGCACCAGCGGCACCGGCAGGCCAGAGCGGCCGTGGCGGTCGCGCGCCGCGGCGCTCTCGGAGCGGTGCTGGAGGATGCTCTCGAGCGAGATCTCGCGCTCGGCCATCTTGGTCGCGACGCCGGCGGCGACGCCGGGACGGTCGTGGACGGTGAGGCGGATGTAGTAGCCGCCCTCGTGGCGCTGCATCTCGGCCCGCACCGGGGCGGTGAGGGTCGCGACCGGACGGCCGAAGGCCGGGGGCGTGCGGCCCGCCGCCACGTCGGCGATGTCGGCGACCACCGCCGAGGCGGTGGCCTCGCCGCCGGCCCCGGGGCCGATCAGGGTCAGCTCGCGCAGCGCATCGGTGTCGATGGTGACGGCGTTCGTCACGCCCATCACCTGGGCGATGGCCGAGGATTTCGGCACCATCGTCGGGTGGACGCGCTGCTCGATGCCGCCCGCCGTCGCCTCGGCGACGCCGAGCAGCTTGATGCGGTAGCCGAGCTCGTCGGCCATGCGCAGGTCGAGGGGCGTGATCGCCGAGATGCCCTCGACCGAGACGCCCTCGGCGTCGAGCTCGGTGCCGAAGGCGAGGCTCGTCAGGATCGAGAGCTTGTGGGCGGTGTCGAAGCCCTCGACGTCGAAGGTCGGGTCGGCCTCGGCGTAGCCCAGCGCCTGCGCGTCCTTCAGGCAGGCCTCGAAGGTCAGGCCCTCGAGCTCCATCCGGCTCAGGATGTAGTTGCAGGTGCCGTTGAGGATTCCGTAGACGCGGGAGATCCGGTTGCCGGCCAGCGCCTCGCGCAGGGCCTTGACCACCGGGATGCCGCCCGCCGCCGAGGCCTCGAAGGCAAGCGCGGCGCCCGAGGCCTCCGCCGCGCGGGCGAGCGCCGGGCCGTGCTTGGCGAGCAAAGCCTTGTTGGCGGTCACCACGTGCTTGCCGGCGGCGAGCGCCGCCTCGACGGTCTCGCGGGCCTTGCCCTCCGCGCCGCCGATCAGCTCGACCACGCAATCGACCTCCGCGGAGCGGGCGAGCGCCACGGGATCGTCGAACCAGGTCGCGCCGGAGAGGTCCAGGCCACGGTCGCGGGAGCGGTCGCGGGCCGCGACCGCGGTCACGACGACCGGCCGGCCGGCGGTGGCGCCGATCGCCTCGGCGCGGCGCGCGACCATGCGGACGACGGAGGCTCCGACGGTGCCGAGACCGGCGATGCCGAGGCGGAGGGCTTGAGTCATGGCAAAAATCCGGGGCGAGCGATCCGGGCAGCGGGCGCCGGGCGCCACGGACGGCGCCCTGGCGGCGGCGTTCTTCTGCAACGGTTTCGGGACCCGTGCAAGGAAGCCGCGGTGAGGTCGGTTTCCGGCGCGTCAGGCGGCCGGGCCGGGGCCCGGTTCGCGGGCGCGGCGGGCGGCCCGCACCAGGGCGTAGAGCACGGCGGCGTTGAGGAGGTGCCAGAGCCAGTGGGTGCCGAAGGGCACGACCGGGCAGAGGGCGGCGTCCAGGGTGCGGGCGGTGAGCGAGGCCATGAAGAGCCCGCCGATCCCGATCAGGGCGGCGCCCTCCCGCCGGCCGAACCGAAGCGAGGCGATCCCGACGCCGAACAGCGCCAGGATGGCCGGCGCGTAGGCGATCGAGCCGTTGCTGAGCGGCCCGAGCGGCCGCCCGGCGAGCCACGACGAGGCCGGCTCGAACAGGGCGGCGGCGAGCGCGAAGGCCAGCGTGCCGGCGAGCGCCGCCGGGACGGAGAGCCCGAGGAAGCGCCGGAGCGCCAGGAAGAAGTAGGCGTGGATGAACAGCGCGATCGGGATCACGTCGGCGAGCATCGCCCACTGTACCGCCAGGGTGTGGAACAGCGCGCTGCCGAACCCGATCACCCCGACCAGCACCGCGAACCCGTCGGCGACCGGGTCCGGCGCCCGGCCGCGGCGCAGGAGCAGGACCGCCGCGACCACGAAGGCGACGTTCGAGACCGCGTTCAGCGGCTCTGCCAGAAGCTCCGGCCCGGTGCGCTCGCAATAGTCGCACACCGGCTCCCACCATCCCGCCGCCATGCCCGGTCCCCAGTTCACGCGCGGCCTCCCGCTTGCCAGCGCGGCGCGAAACCCCGATGACGGGGCCTCGGCACGAGTGCGGTTCACGAGCGGCGCGGGACGCGATGCGGATCACCACCTGGAACGTCAACTCGGTCAAGCAGCGCCTGCCCCATCTCCTGGCCTTCCTGGCCGAGGCGCAGCCCGACGTCGTCTGCCTCCAGGAGCTGAAATGCGTCGACGACGCGTTTCCCCGCACGGAGATCGAGGAGGCCGGCTACGTGGTGGCGACCCACGGCCAGAAGGCGTTCAACGGCGTGGCGCTCTTGGCCCGCCGGCCGCTGCCGCTCCAGGAGATCCGCCGCGGCCTGCCGGGCGACGCCGCCGACGAGCAGGCGCGCTACATCGAGGCTGTGATCCCGACGAGCACCGTGCCGGTGCGGGTGGCCTCGATCTACCTGCCGAACGGCAACCCCGTCGGCACGCCGAAATACGACTACAAGCTCGCCTTCATGCGCCGCCTCCAGGCCCATGCCGTGGCCCTGCGCCGGAAGGAGGAGATCCTGGTGCTCGCCGGCGACTACAACGTGATCCCGGAGCCCGAGGACGCCGCCGATCCGGCCGCCTGGGCGCACGACGCGCTGTTCCTGCCCCAGACCCGGGCGGCGTTCCGCGCGCTCCTCGCCGAGGGCTTCACCGACGCCCTGCGGGCCTGCGACGGGCGCCCGGGCGTCTACAGCTTCTGGGACTACCAGGCCGGCTGCTGGCCGCGGAACCAGGGCATCCGCATCGACCACCTGCTGCTGGCGCCCCAGGCCCTCGACCGGCTGGTCTCGGCCTCGGTGCAGAAGCACCTGCGCGGGCTGGAGAAGCCGTCCGACCACGTCCCGGTGACGGTGGAGCTGGCGGTGGAGCCGGCCTGAGACGGGGCGGGACGGCCGATCAGGCGCCCGTCGGCTGCAGGTACCCGTCCTGGAACTCGGCGACGCGGCGCAGCCCGGCCCGGTCGAGCACGTCGACCCGCCGGCCGCCGACCTCGACGAGCCGCATCAGGCGCAGCTGCCGCAGCACCCGGTTGACGTGGACGTTGGACAGGCCGGCGGTGTCGGCGATGTCCTGCTGGGTCAGCGGCAGGTCGTAGCCCGCCCGCGTCGCCCAGCCGACGGTGCCGAGCCGCGCGTGCAGCTCGCACAGGAGATGCGCGACCCGCTCGATCGCGGAGCGGCACCCGACATTCACCAGTCATTCGCGCTTCTTCTTCCACCTCCGGCACGCCCCGGGCCCGGGCGGCCTGGCCCACGACCCCGAGGGGGATGCCCTGCCGGGCCCCGGCGAGGCCCGCGCCCACGCCCTCGCGATCGCCCTGGACCTGATCGCCCGGACGCGGGTGCACGCGGTGCGGGACTGGTTCGCCTGCACCTTCGAGGTGACGGACGAGGACGGCCGGCCGGTGATGACGGTGCCGTTCTCCGACCCGGTCACGGAGGACGAGGACTAGGCTCGGCGGCGAGCCGCCGGGCGATCCAGGTTTGCGCCGCGTCGAGATCGGCGAAGGCCGCCGGTTGGTGCGACGCCAGGGGGCCGAACCCCGCCTCCAGGAACCAGGAGCCGGCTTCGTCGCCGTAGGCGTCGGAGAGGCAGACGAGCACGGCCGCGAGCGCGCCGCTCGCGAAGACCAACAGGCCCCGCTCGTCCTCGCTGCCGGTCCTGACGCGCACGGGCTGGAGCGTGAGATCCATGGCAGGGCAACGGCGCGCCGCTGCGATGGTTCGGGCGGGTCCGGCGAAGTCTTCACGCCGATGTTTTTTCCGCCGAGTTTTCCCGCAATGCGTCGTGCTCGTCGGCGGCGGCACGGGGCTGGTGGCGGCCGTGACGCAGCGGGGATCGCGGCGCCGGGGGCTTTCGCCGGGTGAATCGTCCGGACCGGGTAAATCGCCGGAGATTGATCCAAGTTGAGGACGCGGGCGGCGAACAGGCCCATGGTCCCCCTCGCCACGCCGGCCCTGTCCCGTCCCAGCGACGGCACTCGGTTGGTGTCGCGACCCGCGGGCCGGGACATCTCTCCTCGGCGTTCAGCGCATCGCCCGGCCCGCCCATTCCCCTCGCCGAACGTCCCCCCCGCGCATCGCCGCGCGCGTCGTTCAGGCGATCTCGTCCTCCGGCACCACGTCCACCGCGACCCGCAGGCTCTGCGCGCCCGACCCGGCGATGATGCCGGCGACCGGGGCGACGTCGGCGTAGTCGCGGCCGCGCGCGACCACGATATGGTCGTCCTGGACGCCGATGCCGTTGGTCGGATCGAGGCCGATCCAGCCCTCCCCGCACCAGACCGCCACCCAGGCGTGGCTCGCATCCGCCCCTTCGAGCCGCGGCTGGCCCGGGGGCGGCAGGGTGCGCAGGTAGCCGCTGACATAGGCGGCCGGCAGGCCGAGGCCGCGCAGCGCCGCGATCATGATGTGGGAAAAGTCCTGGCACACGCCGCGCCGGCCCGCGAAGGCCTGGGCGAGCGGCGTGCCGACCTCCGTCGCCTCGGCGTCGAAGGCGAAGTCCGCGCGGATGCGGCGCATCAGGTCGAAGGCTCCCGCATAGGCGCCGCCGCCGGGGGGGAAGCTCGCCCGGGCGTAGTCGGTGACCTCGGGCAGGAGCGGCACCCGCCGGCTCGGCGCCGTGAAATGGGCCGGCGCGTCGGGATCGAGGCCGGGCCGGGTCAGCACCCGCTCGCGCACCTCCTCCCAGGCCGGACCGGATTCCGGCTCCGGCAGCGGCGGCCGCTCGACGCGGACGCGGGACTGCGCGTCGATCCGGAAATCCCGGTGCGGCGTCTCGACGGTGAGCGACACCGTGCGGTTGCCGAAGAAGTCGCCGCGCTCGGTCGCGGTGCGGGGCGCGGGCTCGACCACGACCTCGTGCGAGAGCGGCACCTGCCCCTCCCCCGCCGCCGGCGCGAGGCGCAGGGTGCAGCGAGCATAGCCGACCGGGTTGCGGTAGGCGTAGGCCGTGAGGTGGCGCAGGCGGTAGAGCATCGCAGCCGATCGATCGTCCAGAGTGCCGGGCCCGGGTGCCGCGGCTCAGGCCAGGGTGGCGAGGGTTTCCGGCCGCGCGGCGTCCGACCCGCCGGGGAAATAGCGCGCGGCGACCGCCTCGGCGATCTCCCACAAGCGGGTCTCCCAGGCCGCCACCGTCTCGAGCGGCAGCGTGCCGGCCTCGGCGCCGGCGACCTCCCCGGCCAGACTCGCGACGAGGCGCACCGGCGCCTCCGCCACCCCGTCCTGGCGCAGCGACGGCAGGCCGGCCAGGCGCTCGGCCAGGCGCTCGACCTGGAAGGCGAGGGAGCGCGGGTTGTAGGGGTCGAGCAGCACCATGTCGCGCACCGGCGCCAGGGCGACCCCGAGGATGTAGCGCGCCCCGTAGGAGATGCGGGAATCGGCGAGTTCGAGCAGCACGCCGAGGTCGTCGGTGCTGGCGCCGGCCGCCCCGAACTCGAGGGCGAAGCGGCAGGCATGGACGGCGCGCTCGACCCGCCGGCCCAGGTCGACGAAGGCGAAGCCCCCGGCCCGGTTCATGTTCTCCTGGGCGAGGCCCGCCAGCGCCGCGGTGAGCGAGAGGGCGCGCTCGGCCCGGTCGAGGAGGGCGGCCTCCGAATCGGTCCCCTCGGCCGGGGCCTCCAGCACCTCCCGCAGGGCCGAGAGCGCCCGCCAGGTCTCGCCCGACAGGCGCTCGCGCAGGGAGGCGGCGTTGCGCCGGGCCGACAGGGCGTGGGCGAGCGCCGAGCCCCACATCCCCCCGTCCGAGAGGGCATGGTGGGCGAGCCGGGCGGCGGGCCCCTCCGTCGCCGGCACGGCGCCCCAGGCGTGCAGCAGGGCACGGATGCGGGCCGAGGTGGCGCGGTCCTCGGTCGCCATCGAGACGCTGCCGGCTCCGTCGAGCAGGCAGGCGGTGAGGCGGATCACCGCCTCGGCCCGCTCCAGGTGGCGGCCGAGCCAGAACAGGTTGTCGGCGGCCCGGCTCGGCAGCAGGCCGGGCACCCGGCGCACCGCGACCCGGTCGCTCGGCGGCAGGAGGCTCGCCTGCGCGGCGGTTGAGCCGTCGGAGAGCACCCAGACGTCGGCGGCGCGCACCCCGGCCCCCATCGCCACCGGGTGCACGTCCGGCGTCTCGGAGATGCGGCAGAAGCCGCCGGGCATCACCCGCCAGCCCTCGGGCGTCGCGGCGGCGAAGACCCTGAGCACGAAGGGGCGCGGCACCAGCCGGGTGCCGTCCCAGACCGGGGCGGTGGAGAGGCGCACCGGCTCGTGGGCGACGAGGTCGCCGGGCCGGTCGCGCAGCACCCCGCGCAGGCGCGCGGTCTCGGCCGCGTCGCGCCCCCCGCCGAAGGCGCGGCTGCTGAACGCCCCCTGCGCCGGGGCGGCCGCCGGGCGGAAGGCCAGGTAGTCGAACCGCTCCAGCACGGCGTCGCGCTGGGCCGGGTCGCCGCACCACCAGGTCGGCAGGCCGGGCAGGCGCAGGGGCTCGCCGAGGAGATGCCGGCACAGCGCCGGCAGCGAGGCGGCGAGCCAGGCGCTCTCGACGAGGCCGGTGCCCGGCATGTTGCCCATCGCCACCGCACCGGCACGCAGCGCCTCGACGAGGCCCGGCGCGCCGAGGCGCGAGGCGGGGTTGAGCTCCAGGGGATCGACGAAGTCGCCGTCGATGCGGCGCCAGAGCACGTCGACCCGCTTGAGGCCGGCCACCGTGCGGATGAACACCAGCCCGTCGCGCACCAGGAGGTCGTCGCCCTCGACCAGGGCGAAGCCGAGATAGCGGGAGAGCACCGCCTGCTCGACATAGGTGTCGCTGTAGGGCCCCGAGGTCATCAGCCCGATGCGCGGCTCCTCGCGGGAGGCCGTGGCGGCGAGCCCGTCGCGAAACGCCTGGAAGAACGAGGCGACGCGCTCGACGTCGAGCGCGCCGTAGACCTCCGGCAGGGCCCGGGCCATCACGAGCCGGTTCTCCAGGGCGTGGCCGGCGCCCGACGGCGCCTGGGTCCGGTCGGCCAGCACCCGCCAGGCGCCGTCCGGCCCGCGGGCGAGGTCGGCGGCGTAGAAGTGCAGGTGGCGCCCGCCCGAGGGGGGCACCCCGACCAGGGGGCGCAGGAATTCCGGGTCGCCCGCGACCGCCGCCGCCGGCACGAGGCCGGCCCGGGCGAGGGCGCCCTCGCCGTAGACGTCGCCCAGCACCGCCTCGAGCAGCTCGGCGCGCTGCGCCACCCCGGCGGCGATCGCCTGCCACTCCGTCCCCTCGATCAGGAGCGGCAGGGCGCCGATCGGCCAGTCGCGCTCGGTCGTGTCGCCGTAGGCCCGGTAGGCGATGCCGGTGCCGTGGATGTGCCGCCCCGCCGCGGCGAGCCGGGCGGCGATCTCGCAATCCGGCAGCCCGGCGAGCTGGCCCAGGAACCGGGCCCAGGCCGGCCGCAGGGCGCCGTCCGCCGAGACCAGCTCGTCGGGCCGGCCCGGCAGGGCGGCGTAGCCGGCGGTCCAGCGCGCCAGGCGCGCCTCGGGGTCGTCCGCCCGGGCGGGCTCGATCCAGCCCAGGCAGTCGCGGTCGTCCGGATCCCCGTCCGACGCGCCCTGCGTCGGGCCGTCGGCGACCGGCCCCGAAGCCCCGGGCTCCCCGTCGACGGGATCCCGGTCGACGAGCCCGGTCCCCGGGAGGGCGTCGCCCGGCGCCGTCCCCGCGGCGCTCATCGCGGCGCGGGCGTGCGCAGGTCGAGGGTGAGCGGGAACTCGCGCCGGGGCTCCTCCGGCGGCGTGCCGACCCGGCCCGGGGTGTGGCCGTTCTCCTGGAAACGGGCGAGACGGCGCCCTTCCGCCTCGTAGGTGTTGATCGGGAAGGTCTCGTAGTTGCGCCCGCCCGGATGGGCGACGTGGTAGACGCAGCCGCCGAGGGAGCGCCCGCTCCAGTTGTCGAGCACGTCGAAGGTCAGCGGCGCGTGGACCGGCAGCGTCGGGTGCAGCGCCGAGGCCGGCTGCCAGGCCTTGAAGCGCAGGCCCGCCACCGCCTCGCCGGAGCGGCCGGTATCGGTCATCGGCAGGCGCCGCCCGTTGCAGGTGACGACGTGCCGGCTCGGCACGTAGCCCGTCACCTTCACCTGCAGCCGCTCGACCGACGAATCGACGTAGCGCACGGTGCCGCCGATGGCGCCCTCCTCGCCGAGAACGTGCCAGGGCTCCAGCGCCTGGCGCAGCTCGAGCTTCACGCCGCCGCGCTCGACCTCGCCGTAGCGCGGGAAGCGGAACTCGGCTTGCGCCTCGTACCAGGCCGGATCGAAGGCGTAGCCGGCCCGGCCGAGATCGGCGAGGACCGAGGAAAAATCCTCCCACAGGAAGTGGGGCAGCATGAAGCGGTCGTGGAGCGCCGTGCCCCAGCGCACGAACCCGCCCTCCTGCGGCTCGCGCCACAGCCAGGCGACGAGGGCGCGCAGCAGCACCTGCTGGGCGAGGCTCATCCGCGCCTCGGGCGGCATCTCGAACGAGCGGAACTCCAGGAGGCCGAGGCGCCCGGTCGGGCCGTCCGGGGAGTAGAGCTTGTCGATGCAGATCTCGGACCGGTGGGTGTTGCCGGTCACGTCGGTGAGGATGTTGCGGAAGAGCCGGTCGACGAGCCAGAGCGGCACCTCGGGCCCGCCCGGCGGCGGCACCTGGGCGAGCGCGATCTCAAGCTCGTAGAGCCCGTCGTGGCGCGCCTCGTCCATCCGCGGCGCCTGGCTGGTCGGGCCGACATAGAGGCCGGAGAACAGGTAGGACAGGGACGGGTGGCGCTGCCAGTACAGCACCAGGCTCTTCAGCAGGTCGGGCCGGCGCAGGAACGGCGAATCCGCCGGGGTCGCGCCGCCGAGCACGACGTGGTTGCCGCCCCCCGTCCCGGTATGGCGCCCGTCGGTCATGAACTTCTGCGCGCCGAGCCGGGTCTGGCGGGCATCCTGGTAGAGCCCGGTGGTGATCTCCACCGCCTCGCGCCAGGTCGCGGCCGGCTGGACGTTGACCTCGATCACGCCGGGATCGGGCGTGACCTTGATCACCGCGAGGCGCGGATCGTAGGGCGGCTCGTAGCCCTCGACGTGGAGCGGCTGGCCGATCTCGGCGGCGGCCTCCTCCAGGACGGAGAGGAGCGCGAGGTACTCGTCGACCCGCTCGATCGGCGGCATGAACACGCACAGCACGCCGTCCCGCGGCTCGATCGCCAGGGCGGTGCGCACCGCGACGCCGACCGGGGCGGGCCTGCGCGGCGGCTTGGCGCCGGGCTTGAGCGGCCCGCGCTGCTCCACGGGGTCCTGGGGCACGTAGTACGGGTAGGCGCCCGGCGGCACGTAGGGCAGCGAGGCGAGCGGCAGGCGGAAGCCCGCCGGGGAATCGCCCGGCACCAGGTAGATCGCGCCGCGCTTGAGCTGCCAGGCCTCCGACACCCAGTGCCGCTCGGGACCGACCGCGACGTTGGCGAGCGGCAGCACGTAGCCGACGGCGATCTCGAGCCCGCGGGTGAAGACCCGCGCCATCCGGGCCTGCGATTCCGCGTCGCCGACCTTCGAATCGAGGGGCGTGACGTTGACCGGCAGCTCGGCGAGCTTGCGCTCCCAGTGCTCGGGATCCTCGAAGAGCGGCTGGATGTAGGGCGAGAGGCCGAGCCGGCGGGCGAGGCCGCGCATCAGCGCCTCGGCCTCCTTGAGGCCGGCCTCGCGCGGGCCGGTCTCGGAGGCGATGAGGTCCGGGTTGCGCCAGACCGGCGTACCGTCCTTGCGCCAGTAGAGCGCGAAGGCCCAGCGCGGCAGGCTCTCGCCCGGGTACCACTTGCCCTGGCCGTAATGCAGGAACCCGCCGGGGCCGAAGCGGTCGCGCAGGCGCCGGATCAGCTGGTCGGCCAGCCCCCGCTTCGTCGGGCCGACGGCGGCGGCGTTCCATTCCGGCGATTCGAAGTCGTCGACCGACACGAAGGTCGGCTCGCCGCCCATGGTCAGGCGCACGTCCTGCCCGGCGAGGTCGCGGTCGATCCGCTCGCCGAGCGCGTCGAGGGCGGCCCAGGCCTCGTCGGAGAAGGGCTTGGTCACCCGCGGCGCCTCGGCGACCCGGGTGACGGTCATGGCGAAGTCGAACGCGACCTCGGCCGGCTCGGCGAGGCCGGCGATCGGCGCCGCCGAGCGGTAATGCGGCGTGGCCGCCAGCGGGACGTGGCCCTCGCCGCACAGGAGGCCCGAGGTCGCGTCGAGCCCGATCCAGCCGGCGCCCGGCACGTAGGCCTCGGCCCAGGCGTGGAGGTCGGTGAAGTCGGTGGTGGTGCCGGCCGGCCCGTCGACCGCCGTGGTGTCGGGCACCATCTGGAGGAGGTAGCCGGAGACGAAGCGGGCGGCGAGACCCAGGCGCCGCAGCACCTGCACCAGCAGCCAGGCCGAGTCGCGGCACGAGCCGCTGCCCTTCTCGAGCGTCTCGGCCGGGGTCTGCACCCCGGGCTCCATCCGCACGACGTACGACACCGTGTCCCGGACGAGCGCGTTCAGCGCCACGAGGAACTGCACGGTGCTGGGCTCGGCCGGCAGCCGCGCCATCAGGGCGTCGATCTCGGGTCCCCCCTCCTCGACCGCGAGATAGGGGCCGAGCTCGGCCTTCAGCTCGTCCGGATAGGCGAAGGGCCGGGTCTGGGCGTAGTCCTCGACGAAGAAGTCGAACGGGTTGATCACCGACATGTCGGCGACGAGGTCGACCTCGACGCGGAACTGCGTCGTCTTCTCGGGGAAGACTAGCCGGGCGAGCCAGTTGCCGTTCGGGTCCTGCTGCCAGTTCACGAAGTGATTGGCCGGGGTGACCTTGAGGGCGTAGCTCTCGATCCGGGTCCGGGTATGCGGCGCCGGGCGCAGGCGGATCACCTGCGGCCCGAGGGCGATCGGTCGGTCGTAGGTGTAGGACGTGACGTGGTGCAGGGCGGCCTTGATCGACACGACGACTCCGAACCTTGATGCTGGAAGAAGGGGCGCCCGCCGGCCTGTCCGCGCGTTCGAGGGCGTTTTACACCTTGGCCGGGCCCGCGTCAGCCGCCGCGTCGCGGGCGTCAACCGGTGTCGCGTCTCTCTACGTCATCGCGAGGCCTCGTCCCGGGCGGCTGGGCGAAATTGAGGCAAGTCCCGTGCCGTCGGCGGCGGAACTTCCGGCCGGTATCCGTCCTTGGTGAGCCATGGCCCCGCTCGGCATCCGGCCGGGGCCCGCCGGACGCCGCGATGAAGATCTTCCAGTGCCAGGCCTGCGCTCAGCCGGCCCATTTCGAGGCCGATGCCTGCGAGAGCTGCGAGTGCCGCCTCGGCTACGACCCCGACCTCGCCGACCTGACCGCCATGGTCCCGGCCGGCTCGCGCTGGCGCGGGCTGGCCGACGCGCGCCGCCGCTACCAGCCTTGCGCCAACCGCGAATCGGGCGGCTGCAACTGGCTCGTTCCCGCGGGCTCGGCGGAGACGTTCTGCGTCGCCTGCCGGCACAACCGGGTGGTGCCCGACCTGTCGATCCCCTGGAACCAGACCCGCTGGCGCGAGGTCGAGGCCGCCAAGCGCCGGCTGTTCTACGCCATGCTGCGGCTGCGCCTGCCGCTCACCTCGCGGCGCGAGGATACGGCCGGCCTCGCCTTCGACTTCCTGGTCGATCCGGCGGAATCCTACCTGATCGGCCCGCCGGTGCTGACCGGGCACGACAACGGCCTCATCACCCTTAACATTGCGGAGGCCGACGACGTCGAGCGCGAGCGCCGGCGCACGCAGTTCGGCGAGCATTACCGCACATTGCTCGGGCACTTCCGCCACGAGATCGGGCATTATTTCTGGAACGTGCTGGTGCGGGCCGATCCCTGCCTCGAGGCGTTCCGGGCGGTGTTCGGCGACGAGCGGGCGGATTACGGCGCCGCGCTCCAGCGCCACTACGCGCACGGCCCGGCGGAGGGCTGGCAGGAGACCTTCGTGTCGACCTACGCCACCTCCCACCCCTGGGAGGACTTCGCCGAGACCTGGGCCCACTACATGCACATCGTCGACACGCTGGAGACCGCCAGCCAGTTCGGGGTACGGGTGCAGCCAAAGCTCCAGGCCGGGCCGGCCTTGCACGCGCCGATCACGCTCGCCGCGAAGGTCGATTTCGATCCCTACCGCAGCCCGGATTTCGGCCGGCTGATCGAGGCCTGGCTGCCGCTGACCTTCGCGATGAACTCGCTCAACCGCAGCATGGGCCAGCCCGACCTGTATCCGTTCCGGATGACCCCGGCGACGATTGGCAAGCTCTCCTTCGTCCACGACCGCATCTACGCCCTCACCGACGCGACGGAGGCCGAGGCCGGCGCGCTCCGGGCGGTGATCGCGGGCCTGCGCCACCCGGTGGCGGCACCGCGCTCGGCCTGAGACGCGGCGGCCGGTCCAGGCACGAACGGACGGCCTTCCACCCGCCGCTGCGGCGCCGATCGGCGCCGCGAATGCCCCGCCCCGGCCCCGACATCCGCACGAACCCGCCTCATACCGGGCACAAACGGCCGCCATGTAGAGGCCGGCTTCCGACGGACATCTCCCACCCCCGCCGGACGTCCGCCGCAAGCTTAGCTGTGGCGAGGTCGCAACACCCCGAAAGCATCCCAGGTTTGCCTCAGACCGCACTTTGCTCCGCCGCGTTCCCGCCATAAACCGGCGGCACCTCAACGGCCACGTTAAGCGATTGTCCCTACAGCGCTTTATCGCGGTCATTCGGGAGTTGCCGGAGATCACGGGCGGCGCTGGCGGACCGGCCCTCGGGTGGCATCGTTTCGCGCATGCCGTCCCGGGACGGCGCAGGGAGCGGGACCGGGGAAACACCGGCCTTTCAAGAAACCACGGGTACGGGACAGGGCCATGGACGCGCGTCACACCACCGACAAATCGAAGCTGCCCAGCCGCCACGTGACCGAGGGTCCCGACCGCGCGCCGCATCGCTCGTACCTGTACGCCATGGGGCTGACCCGCGAGCAGATCCACCAGCCGCTGATCGGCGTGGCCTCGTGCTGGAACGAGGCGGCGCCCTGCAACATCTCGCTGATGCGCCAGGCGCAAGCCGTGAAGAAGGGCGTGGCCTCGGCCGGCGGCACCCCGCGCGAGTTCTGCACCATCACGGTCACCGACGGCATCGCCATGGGGCATCGCGGCATGCGCGCCTCGCTGCCGTCCCGCGAGGTGATCGCCGACTCGGTCGAGCTGACCATGCGCGGCCACGCCTACGACGCGCTCGTGGGCCTGGCCGGCTGCGACAAGTCCCTGCCCGGCATGATGATGGCGATGGTGCGCCTCAACGTGCCCTCCGTCTTCATCTACGGCGGCTCGATCCTGCCCGGCACCTTCCGGGGCCAGCCGGTCACCATCCAGGACCTGTTCGAGGCGGTCGGCAAGCACTCGGTCGGCGCGATGAGCGACGACGACCTCGAGGAGCTGGAGCAGGTCGCCTGCCCGTCGGCCGGCGCCTGCGGGGCGCAGTTCACCGCCAACACCATGGCGACCGTCTCCGAGGCGATCGGCCTGGCGCTGCCCTACTCGGCCGGCGCGCCGGCTCCCTACGAGATCCGCGACCGGTTCTGCGCCACCGCCGGCGAGATGGTGATGGAGCTGCTCGCCAAGAACATCCGCCCGCGCGACATCGTCACCCGCAAGGCCTTGGAGAACGCCGCCACCGTGGTGGCGGCGTCGGGCGGCTCGACCAACGCGGCGCTCCACCTCCCGGCGATCGCCCATGAATGCGGCATCGAGTTCGACCTGTTCGACGTCGCCGAGATCTTCAAGCGCACCCCCTACATCGCCGACCTGAAGCCCGGCGGGCGCTACGTCGCCAAGGACCTGTTCGAGGTCGGCGGCATCCCGCTCCTGATGAAGACGCTGCTCGACGGCGGCTACCTCCACGGCGACTGCCTGACGGTGACCGGCCGCACCATCGCCGAGAACCTCGCCAAGGTCGCCTGGAACGCCAACCAAGACGTGGTCCGCCCCTCCAGCCAGCCGATCACCGCGACCGGCGGCGTGGTGGGCCTCAAGGGCAACCTGGCGCCGGAGGGCGCGATCGTGAAGGTCGCCGGCATGCCGCCGGAGAAGCAGACCTTCGCCGGCCCGGCGCGCGTCTTCGACACCGAGGAGGCCTGCTTCGAGGCGGTGAAGAACCGCACCTACAAGGAGGGCGAGGTCCTGGTGATCCGCTACGAGGGCCCGCGCGGCGGCCCCGGCATGCGCGAGATGCTGGCGACCACCGCCGCCCTCTACGGCCAGGGCATGGGCGACAAGGTGGCGCTCATCACCGACGGGCGCTTCTCGGGCGCCACCCGCGGCTTCTGCATCGGCCATGTCGGGCCAGAAGCCGCGGTGGGCGGCCCGATCGGCCTCCTGCAGGATGGGGACATGATCCGCATCGACGCGATCCAGGGCACGCTCTCGGTCGACCTCTCGGACGAGGAACTGGCCCAGCGCCGCGCGGCCTGGCAGCCGCGGGCCAACGATTCGACCTCGGGCTACCTGTGGAAATACGCGCAGACCGTCGGCCCGGCGGTGAACGGCGCGGTGACGCATCCGGGCGGGGCCCAGGAGACGCTCTCCTATGCGGATATCTGAGGCCGGCCTGCCCCGTCGGGCGGGCCGCCGGTTCCTCCTCGCGCTTCTCGGCCTCGTCATGGCCGGGGCCGGCCCGACCGCGGCGCTCGATGCCGCGGTGCGGACCCCGGTGCCGGCCGCGACGGGCTACCGCAACGCCCGCGAGGCGATGCGGACGGGCATGCGCGACTACAATGCGGGCGACAAGGAAGGCGCCGCCCGCGCCCTCGAATACGCCGCCGGGCAGGGCCACGCCCTGGCGCTGTGGAAGCTCGGCCGCATGTACGCGGAGGGCGACGGCGTCCCGCACGACGACCTCAAGGCGTTCGAGTTCTTCTCGAAGATCGCCGACGAGAACGCCGACGAGGGCCCGGAGGCGCCGAATGCCGGCGTGGTGGCGAGCGCCTTCACGGCGCTCGGCCGCTACTTCCTCGACGGGATCAAGGGCTCCTACGTGCGCTCGAACGTCGAGCGCGCCTACGACATGTTCAACTACGCGGCGACGTACTACGGCGACCCGAACGCGCAGTACAACCTCGCCCGGCTCTACCTCGACGGCACCGGCGTGACCCAGGACCCGCGCCAGGCGGCGCGCTGGTTCAACCTCGCCGCCGAGAAGGGGCATCCGGCGGCCCAGGCGCTGCTCGGCCAGCTCCTGATCAACGGCCAGGGCGTCACCGTGCAGCGCGCCAGGGGCCTCGCCTGGCTGACGCTGGCCCGCGACGCGGCGGACGGCCCGAAGGACCAGTGGATCGTCACCCTGCAGGAGCAGGCGATGGCGGCCGCCAACGAGCGTGACCGGGCCGAGGCCCAGTCCCAGGTCGACGGCTTCTATCGCCGCAGCGCCAAGGGACGCTAATGACAGCGAGGCGCTGAGCGAGGGGACGGCATCCCGCCCCCTCGCCTCCCGCCTCAGCCCTGGCGGGCCGCGATCGCCGTCTTGAACGACGGGCGCTCGAGGATGCCCTCGACGTAGGCCGCGAGCCGCGGCCAGCGCCCGGCATCGACCGTCTCGCCGGCGAGACGCAGATTGTGGAAGCTCGTCACGACGGAGATGTCGGCCAGGCCGAAGGTCCCGCCGACGAGGAACTCCCCGTCGACCTGCCCTTCCAGGTAGTCGTAGAGCCGCGGCAGCTCCTCGCCGAGGCACTTGGCCACCACGGCCTCGTCGCAGGGCTGGTTCATCATCTTCGGCCGCATCACCCGCTGCACGAAGGGCTTGATCAGGACCGGGAACAGCTCGGTGTCGCCGAACTCGTCGAACCAGATCGCCCGGCCGAGATCCCGGGCCTCCGTCGGCAGCAAGGCCGGCGCCGGATGCTTGCGCTCCAGATAGTGGATGATCGCCGAGGAATCGGCCAGCAGGAAGCCGTCGTCGTCGAGCGCCGGGATCTTGCCGAGCGGGCTCGCGGCCTGGAAGCGCGGATCGGGGTCGTGGAAGCGCAGCGGCACGTGCCGGACCTCGACGCCCTTCTCGGCCAGCACGACCAGCACCTTGCGGACGAACGGCGACAGGCTGGTGCCGTAGAGTTTCATCGGGTGTTCTCCCTCGCGGCCGGGACGCCGCCGGGGCGGATATCGCGCCCGGCAGGCCGGTTGACACCCCTTCCCGGCCTGGAAACCACGTCGCCGCGCGGCCATACTCCGCCCCGGCCGTTCCCGGCCCGGAAAGGCCGCCCCGTGGACGATACCTTCGAACTGCGCGAGCGCCTGTCGCGCGCCTGGCGGGCGGTGTTCGACAACGCCGTCGCGGCCGGCAGCCCGCCCGAGGCGGTGGTCGAGACGATGACGGCGGTGGCCCATGCGCGCTTCGCCGAATTGTTCGGCACCGCCGCCGCGGCGAGCTACCTCGCGCTGCTCGCCGAGCAGATGCGCGACGTCGACCACGACGAGGCCGAGAGCCTGATCCGCGGCGAGGCGCCCGGGCCGGCGCCGTTCGACGAGGCGATGCCGGCGATGGATCCGGCCTGGATCGAGCGCGATCCGGCCTGACGCGGGCGCGTGCGCTCGCGCACATGACGGAGGGTGGGCTCGGGAACGCCGGTCGGAACCGGCGATTCCGTGGGGCAGGATCAACCCCGTGCCCTTGCACGAGCGCAGCCATGATCGTTCGGCCACTTCTCGTCGCCGCCGCCTGGGCGGCCTTCTGCTTCACGGCCCAGCCGCACCGGGAGCCGGCCTCCCCGCAGGATCCGGTGCTCCTCACCGGCATCGAGGCCGATCTCGCCAGCCGCCGCTGCGACGGCGTGCGGATCGATGCCGAGCATTTCCGGACCTTCTCGTCGCAGGCGCAGCTCAACCACGCCGACTTCTTCCAGAAGATCCGCTCCGCCCGCCTCCAGGCCGCCCTCGACGACCTCGACGGCCGGCTCCGGACCGACCGCGAGGCGGCCTGCGCGGCGATCTGGGTGGCGTATGGGCCGGGAAGCCCGTTGCAGCTGCTGCGGCGGGGTTGAGGCGCCGGTCGTTCGCTCTGGCGGCCCGATTGTCTCTCGGCTCCCTCCCGGACCCCCGACCGGCGTCGAGAAGGCCCGCGACAGGCGGACCGCCCCCACACGGCGAACGAATCCGTTCGAACGAAGACAGCCCGGCCGCGAGGCCGGGCTGTCCGTCATTCCATCGCCGGAGCCCCAGACGCTGGCCTGGTTCCGCTCAGGCGCTGGCTTGGTTCCGCTCAGGCGCTGGCCTGGATCCAGCGGAAGAGGTCGCCCTTCGGGGCCGCACCCACCTTCTGGCCGGCGAGCTCGCCGTCCTTAAAGATCATCAGGGTGGGGATCGACCGGATGCCGTACTTGGCCGAGATCTCCGGATTCTCGTCGACGTTGACCTTGGCGATCTTCACCCGGCCGTTCATCTCGCTGGAGATCTCCTCCAGCGCCGGGCCGATCGCCCGGCAGGGGCCGCACCACTCGGCCCAGAAATCCACCACCACCGGCTCGGCCGATTGCAGCACGTCCTGCTCGAAGCTCGCGTCGGTCACCTTCACGGTTGCCATCGCCAAAATCCTTCTCTGCGTCCTTGAAAGCCGGCCGACGCCGCGGACCGGCCCGCGTGAGGGTGAAGGTAAGAACCGGGCCGGGGCCGATCAAGCTTAACGGCTGCGCCATCCCCGGTCCGCTCGTGTGATGGCGCACCCCCGCTCACGCCAGCGTGTGGAGCGCAGCGGCGCACTCCTCCGCGGTGAGGCGGCGGACGAGCGGCCTGGCGGTCCAGACCAGCAGCGGGATCACCGGCCGGTCGGGATAGATCGTCGCCAGGAGGCGCGCGTAGAGCGCGACCTGCGCCGCCTGGCCGCGCGGGGCGGGGGCGCCGTCCCGGGGCGGGCGACCGGTCTTGAAGTCGACGAGCCAGACCGCTTCCCCGGTCACGGCGATCCGGTCGACCCGGCCATGCACCGGACGCGCGACGCCCGCGACCGGAATGCTGCCGGCGAGCGTCACCTCGGCCCGCGCGTCGGGCCCGAACAGCACCGCGAGGCCGGGATCTTCGAGGAGACGCAGGGCCTCCGTCGCGGTGGCCGCGCGCTGCCCGGCGTCGAGGCCGGGCGCGCGGGCGGCGACGAAGGCTTCGGCGGCCGCCGCCCGGCGCTCGGGGGCGAGGCTCGGCAGATGCTCCAGCAGGGCGTGGACCAGGACGCCGCGGCGGCGCGCCGCCGGGTCGCTGGAGCGGGCATCCGAGCGGCGCGGCTCGTCGGCGGCCCCGAGGCCCGACGGCCGGAGGGGCGGCAGCGGCTCGGCTTCGGGCACGACCGCGCGGTGCAGCCAGTCCGGCACCGCCTCGGGCTCCGCGATCCCCTCGGGCGCGGCCGGGGCCTCCGGCAGGGCGGCACCCTCGCGCCAGCTCTCGGCCGGGCCGTAGGGCATCTCGGCGATCTCGACGCCGCCGAACTCCGCGACCAGGCCGCGGCGGATCATCTCGCACCAGGCCTCGGCCGGCGTCTCCTTGTCGTTGCCGGAATAGGGCGCGATCACCAGCCGGTCCTTGGCCCGGGTCATCGCGACGTAGAGCAGGCGGTTGTGCTCCTCGCCGGCCTTGGCGTGGAGCGCGTCGCGGGCGGCCGCGATCGCCGGAGAGTCATACGCCTTGGCGCTCGACCAGACCGGCACGGTGCTGCCGTCGGCAAGCCGCATCGGGATCAGGGCCGGGTCGCGACCGAGCGCGTCGCAGCCGTCGAGCACCAGCACCAGCGGCGCCTCCAGGCCCTTGGCCCCGTGCACCGTCATCACCCGCACCTCGTCGCGGGCGGCATCGAGGTCGCGCTTGACCGTATGGCCGCCGGCATCGCGCCCGCCGCTCGGGGCGTAGCGGGACAGGAAGCCGGTGAGCGAGGGCGCGTCGGGCCCGGCCTCGGCCTGGGCGGCGGCCGTGAGGAAGACGTCGATCGCGTCGCCCGCCTCGCCGCCGAGGCGCTGGACCAGGAGCGCCCGGCCGCCCAGCGGTCCCAGCAGCTCGGCGTAGAACCCGAACGGTCCGTGCGCCCGGGCGAGCGCCGCCCAGCGATCGAGCGCGGCGGCGCCGCGTAGGGCCGCCGGATCGCCGGCCTCGGCGCGGCGGCGCAGCGCCGCGACCAGCGCCTCGGCCGGGTCGCGACCGGCCGCGATGCCGACGAGGTCGTCGTCGGTGAGGCCGACGAGCGGCGTCTTGAGGGCGGTCGCGAGCGTCAGGTCGTCCTGCGGCAGCAGCGCGGCGCGGCCGGCCGCCACGAGGTCGAGGACGGCGATGTGGGCGGCGATGTCGAGGCGGTCCTGGCCGGCCACCGGCACGCCCTCGGCCTTGAGCGCCCGGATCACGCCCTCGAAGGCCGCCGAGCGCTTGCGCACCAGGATCAGGACCTCGCCGGGGCGCCAGACCCGGCCGGCTTCGTCGCCCGAGGTGGTCCAGAGCCGCACCGCCTTCGCGACGCGCCGGGCGGCCACGAGCGCCGGCGCCCCGGCCTCGATCGCGTCGACCGGATGGGTCCAGGCGTCGGGCTCCTCCTCGGCGCTCGGCCGTTCGACCGGCCACAGCTCGACCTGGCCGGGCGCCCGCACCCGGGCGGTGGAATGCACGGTGCCGACCGCGGTGTCGCCGAAGGACAGGCCGCGATAATGGTCCTGAAGCGCGAAGGTCGCGTCGACCGCCCGCAGCACGCCGATCGCCGAGCGGAACGACAGGGTGAGGCCGACATCCGCGAAGGGCAGGCCCGCCGCTTCCGCGTCGCGCCGCCAGGCCCGCCGGGTGGTCTCGAACTCCTCCGGCGCGGCGCCCTGGAAGCTGTAGATCGACTGCTTGGGGTCGCCGACGGCGAAGCGGGTGCGAGCGAGGCCCTGGCCCACCTCGCGGGCGCCCTCGCCGGCGCAGAAATCCTCGGTGATCCGGCGCAGGATCTCCCATTGCTGCGGGTTGGTGTCCTGCGCCTCGTCGATCAGGACGTGGTCGACGCCGCGGTCGAGCTTGTACAGCACCCAGGCCGAATCGACCCGCGTCAGCAGGTCGAGGGTCTTGTGGATCAGGTCGTCGAAGTCGAGGGCGCCGAGGCGCGCCTTCTGGGCCTCCATCCGCCGGTGGATCTCGCCGGCGAGCGTGAACAGGGCCTCGGTGCGGGCGAAGGCCCGGGCGGCCTTGAGGCGGTCGCGCAAGCCGGCGAGCCGCGCCTGCTCGGCGAGCAGCGCCTCCTTGGCCTCGGCCGGGACGGACTTGGTGCCGAGCGACGAGGCGGCGTAGGGGTCGCCCTCGCCCTCGTCCTTGAAGAACGCCGCGAGCGTCAGCGTCAGCCGGGCCGGGCCGGTGGCGGAGGCCGCGAGCGCCAGGGCGTCGGCGCGCTTCTCGTCGTTGGCCTTGCCGGTGCGGAGCGCCGCCGCCAGCCCGGCGAGGTCGGGCCCGCCGTCGCGCATCCGGGCCTCGATCGCCGGCAGCGTCTCGTCGGGGCCGAGCCCGAGGGCGTCGCGCAGCGCCGCGAGGCGGGCCGGCACCCCGCCGGGATGGCCGATCAGGCCGCGATTCTGTACCGCCGCCGTCATGGCGCGGCGCAGGGCCTCGCCCGCCGCCTCGGGGGCGACGAGGGCGAGCGCGTCGGCGAGGTGCGGGTGGCGCGTATCGACCGCGTCGGCCAGCACGTTGTCGATCGTCCGGTCGATCGCCTCGCGGGTCTGGGCCTCGTCCAGCACCACGAAGCGGGCCGGCACGTTGGCCTCGAACGGCACGAGGTGCAGCAGCCGCTCGCACAGCGCGTGCAGGGTCTCGATCTTGAGCCCGCCCGGCGTCTCGACGGCGCGGGCGAACAGGCGCCGGGCGCGCCGCAGGGTGGCGCCGTCCGGCGCCTCGCCCTCCAGGGCCGTCAGTTCCTCGCGCAGCGCCGCCTCGTCGAGGGTGACCCAGCGCCCGAGGCGCTCGAACACCCGGATCGCCATGTTGGCGGCGGCCGCCTTGGTGAAGGTCAGGCAGAGGATCTTGGCCGGAGCCGCGCCGTGCAGCAGCAGGCGCACCACCCGGTCGGTGAGCACCTTGGTCTTGCCCGCCCCGGCATTGGCCGACACCCAGGCCGAGGCCCGCGGATCGGCGGCGCGCCGCTGCGCCGCCTGCGTCAGCCCGTCGACGACGAAGCCCTCGATACCCATCCCTGCTCCCGCGCGCGGCCAGGCCCCATCCTGCCGCGCTCGCATTCAAGGAGGCGTTGCCTCAAGGGCGAACGGGACGTGCTGCACAGGGATTTCGCGGAGCGTGGCGGCGGGGGCACAGGGCTGCCCCCGGCCCATCACCCGGGAATCACCGAAAACTCACGGCGGGATCGGCTGCCCGTCCCAGGCGAGGACGCGGCCGGATTCCTCCCGGGTCAGCCCCGCGATCACCCGCAGGAGGTGGGCGGCGCTCTCCTGCGGGGTGAACAGGCCGGGGCCGGGCTCGGGGCGGAACGGTTGCGACAGGCCGGTCTGCACGGTGCCGGGATGCAGGCCTGCGACGATCAGATCCGGGTGGGTGCGCGCGGTCTCGACCGCGAGGGTGCGCAGCACCTGGTTGAGCGCCGCCTTGGAGGCCCGGTAGGCGTACCAGCCGCCCAGCCGGTTGTCGCCGATCGACCCGACCCGCGCCGAGAGGGCGGCAAAGACGCTGCGGCCCCTGCGGGGCATCAGCGGCACGAAGTGCTTGGCGACGAGAGCCGGGCCCAGGGTGTTGACGGCGAAGACCCGCGCCATCGCGGCCGGGTCGAGGGCCCGGATCGCCTTCTCGGGCGCGATGCCGGGCCCATGCAGGATGCCGCTCGCGACGACGACGAGCCCGACCGGGCCGGCCTCGCCCACATTCCGGGCCGCGGCGGCGACCGAATCCTCGTCCGTGACGTCGATCGCCAGGGCGCGCACCCCGTCGAGCCGGGGCGCAGGCGTGCGTGACAGGGCGAAGACCGTGCCGTGGGACCCTCCCGCCGCGAGCGCCGCCACGAGGGCGCCCCCGACCCCGCCGGAGGCGCCGACGACGACCGCCGAGCCCTGCGCACCCTCGGGAGCCGGCGCGCTCACCGGCAGGCCTCGTCGCAATGCGTGTCGCGCAGGCGGCGCGCCAGCCAGGGCCGGACGATCAGCGACAGGCGGTAGGCCGCCTCGGCGAAGGGCAGCAGGGGCCGCCAGCCGAAGAGACGCAGCTCGACGAGGCGGGCGAGCCAGCGCCAGCCCGCGAAACGCCGCCACAGCCGCGCGAAGGCCGCGGCTCCCGAGACCAGGCGCCCGTCCGCCTCGCGGACGTGGAACCGGGCCCGGGCGGCGGCGAGGTCGAGGCCGGGCCCCAAGTCGATCGACCCCGGATCGAGACGGCCCGGGCCGGCGAGATCGACGAAACGCACGCGCTCGGCCCCCGCCCGGCCGCGGTAATGCGCGATCTCGCGGCGGCAGAGCGGGCAGGCCCCATCGTAGTAGACGGTCAGGTCGGCCCCCATCGCACCCCTCGCTGCCGGACGCTCGTCCTTCGCGAGATGGGCGCGGCCGGCCCGCCGTCACGGTCCGGCGGACGCGCGAAATGGTCGCGCCGGGAGGCGTCCGGGGATTCACGCGGGATGGGGGGCGCCCCGCCCGGGGGCGCCCCCCGTTCTCTCACGCCGCGCCGGGCAGCCGGTAGTCCCGGAACTGGTCGCGGAGCGCCGTCTTCTGGATCTTGCCGGTGGCCGTGTGGGGGATGGCGTGCACCACCACCACGTCGTCGGGTATCCACCACTTGGCGATGCGCGGCGCCATGAAGGCCAGGATGTCGGCCTTGTCGGGGGTGCGGCCCTCCTTGGGCACCACGATGAGGAGCGGACGCTCATCCCATTTCGGGTGCTGCACGCCGATCACCGCGGCCTCGGCCACGTCGGGATGGCCGACCGCCAGGTTCTCCAGGTCGATCGAGGAGATCCACTCGCCGCCGGACTTGATCACGTCCTTCGAGCGGTCGGTGATCGCCATGTAGCCGTGCTCGTCGATGGTCGCGACGTCGCCGGTGTCGAAGAAGCCGCGATCGTCGAGGATCGGCTCGTCGGAGCGGAAATAGGCCTTGGCCACCGCGAAGCCCGCCACCTTGAGGCGCCCGAAGGTGGTGCCGTCCCAGGGCAGGTCGCGGTTGTCGTCGTCGGTGAGCCGGAACTCGACGCCGAAGGGGGCGTAGCCCTGCTTCATCTTGAGGTCGAGGCGGGCCTCACCCTCGAGATGGGCGACCTCGGGCTTGAGCGAGCAGTAGGAGCCGATCGGGCTCATCTCGGTCATGCCCCAGGCGTGGTCGACGGTGACGCCGTATTCGCGCTCGAACCGCTCGGTCATCGCCCGCGGGCAGGCCGAGCCGCCGATCACGACGCGCTTGAGGTGGGTGAGGCGCTTGCCCGTCGCGTCGAGGTGCTGGAGCAGGCCGAGCCAGACGGTCGGCACCGCCGCCGTCACGGTCACGCCGGTGGTCTCCAGGATCTCGTGCACCGAGGCGCCGTCGAGCTTCGGGCCGGGCATGACGAGGCCGGCGCCGGACATCGGCGCCGCGAAGCTGAAGCCCCAGGCATTGGCGTGGAACAGCGGCACCACCGGCATCGCCATGTCGTTGGGCGAGAGCCCGATGAAGGCCGGGTTGTTCACCATCAGGGCGAGCAGCACGTTCGAGCGGTGCGAGTAGAGCACCCCCTTCGGCAGGCCGGTGGTGCCAGACGTGTAGCAGAGGCCGGCCGCCGTGTTCTCGTCGAAGGTCGCCCAGGCGAAGTCGTCGTCGGCCTCCGCCAGCCAGTCCTCGTAGGCGACGGCGTTGCGCAGGGATGTCGGCGGCATGTGGGCGCCGTCGGTGAGCACGACGTAGCGCTCGATCGTCGGCAGCTTGTCGGCCAGACGCTCGACGAGGGGCAGGAAAGTCAGGTCGAGGAGAAGAATCCGATCCTCGGCGTGGTTGACGATGTAGGCGATCTGCTCCTCGAACAGCCGCGGGTTGACCGTGTGGTAGATCGCGCCGACGCCGGTGATGCCGTACCAGGCCTCGAGGTGGCGCCAGGTGTTCCAGGCCAGCGTCGCGACCCGGTCGCCGAGCCCGATGCCGTCGGCCGCGAGGCGCTTCGAGAGACGCAAGGCCCGCTGCCGCACCTCGGCGTAGGTCGTCCGGTGCATCGGCCCCTCGACCGAACGCGAGATCACCGGGCGGGCGCCGTGCTGGAGCGCGGCATAGTCGATGACGCGGTGGATCAGCAGGGGCCAGTCCTGCATCAGGCCGAGCATGGCGTGTCTTCCTTCCCGTGGTGGAGCGCGGTCGCGGCCGCGCCCTCGATCGCCGGGGCCTCGTGGGCCCGCGGTCGTGGAGGGGGAGCTTACGGCAGCGGTGCGGAGGCGGCTAGAGCGGCGCCCGCGCGCATCCGGGGGATCGGCGGCGGCGGTGGATGGCGCCGAGATGGTTCCGATGTAAACTATCCCGATGACCGCGTTCTCTCCCGCCCGCGCCCCTGCCGCCGTCCCTGCCGCCGTCCCTGCCGCCGTCCCTGCCGACGACCCCGCCGGGGCCGACCCGCTGCGGGTCTGGTTCCGCTTCATCCGCCTGCACCGGCGCGTCTCGGCCGCGGTGGCGGCGGAGTTGAAGGCGGTCGGGCTCTCGATCCCGCAATTCGACGCGCTCTCGACCCTGTCGGAGCGCGAGGGCCTGACCCAGCAGGAGCTGGCCGAGCGCCTCTACGTCACCAAGGGCAACGTCTCGGGGCTGATCGACCGGCTGGTCGAGGCGGGCCTCGTCGAGCGCCGGCCGATCCCGGGCGACCGGCGTTCCCACGCCCTGCACCTGACCGAAGCCGGCCTGGCGCTCGCGCGCTCCGGCATCGCGGCGCAGCGCGCCTACGTGACCCGCACCCTCGGCGGCCTGCCCCCCGGCGACGTGGCGGAGCTGGAACGGGTGGTGCTCGCCTGGCGCGACGCCGCCCGGGCCGACGGGGGCTGATACGCCCTTTCGATCGCGACCCCGGAAGCGGCGTCGCTCGGAGGACGCGCGCTCGTCATGCGCCCTCCGGCAGAACTCCTCCGTGCGGGAATAATCCGGGCGCCGCACGCCACCTCTCCCAAGGGCATTGCCACCGCACCGCGATTTGTATGAGTATATGGCGACCGGCGCGGGAAAGGCGCCGGATCGGCCGCCCGCGAGAGGCGGCAGCCCGAGAGGCGGCAGCCATGGAGGGAACGCGGATGCGTGGATCGATCACGGCGCTGGCATGCGCCTGCGCCCTGCCGGCCGGCCTCGCGACGGCCCAGGCCGGCGACGCCAGGCGGTCGCCGTTCGGGACGCTGCCCGACGGACGCGCGGTCGAGGAGGTGACGCTCGCCAATGGCGGCCTCACCGCCCGGATCCTGACCTGGGGCGCCCTCCTGCGCACCCTCGAGGTGCCGGACCGCGCCGGCCGGGCCGCCGACGTGGTCCTCGGCTACAAGGACCTGGCGGGCTACCTCAAGGCGCCGAACTATTTCGGGGTCAGCGTCGGGCGCTACGCCAACCGCATCCGGGCCGGCCGCTTCACCCTCGACGGCCGGGACTACACGCTCGCCCGCAACGACGGCCCGAACGCGCTGCACGGCGGCCGCGAGGGCTTCGACAAGCGGCTCTGGACGATCACCGCGGTCAAGGAGGGCGCCACCCCGTCGGTCACGCTGCAATACCTCAGCGCCGACGGCGAGGAGGGCTATCCCGGGGCCCTGACGGCGAGCGTCACCTACGCGCTCGACGCCGGCGGCACCCTGACGGTCGAGTACACGGCCACCACGACCAAGCCGACCATCGTCAACCTGACCAACCACAGCTTCTTCAACCTCGCGGGCGAGGGCTCGGGGCGGACGATCCTCGACCACGTCCTGACGATCCCGGCCGAGCGCTACACCCCGGTCGACGAGACCCTGATCCCGACCGGCGAGATCGCGACGGTCGCCGGCACCCCGTTCGACTTCCGCAAGGCCACGCCGATCGGCGCGCGCATCCGCGACGGGCGCGACCCGCAGATCGTGCGCGGGCGCGGCTACGACCACAACTTCGTGGTGACGCCGGCCCCGACCCCCGATGCCCACCTCGTCGCCCGCGTCGAGGACCCGGCCTCGGGCCGGGTGATGGAGGTCGCGAGCAACCAGCCCGGGGTGCAGTTCTACGCCGGCAACTTCCTCGACGCGACGGCGGTGGGCAAGTCGGGCCTGTCCTACCGCCAGTCGGACGCGCTGGCGCTGGAGCCGCAGGTGTTTCCCGACACGCCCAACCAGCCTGCCTTCGGCACCGCCCGGCTGGATCCGGGGGCGACGTACCGGAACGTCATCACCTACCGGTTCTCGGCGGGATCGCCGTAGACTGTTCAGGACGCCGCCTGCTCGGAAGGTTGCGCAACGGTTCGGATTTCGATCGGCTTCACCGCGCGGGCCGGTGATTCGGTTGGCGGAAGGAAACGTCCGCCAACCGCCTCACGCCGCCAGGGCGTAGTCCGCCGCGGGCTCGGCCGCCATGAACTGCGCCCGGGCGAGGGCGGCGAAGCGGCCGCCCTCAGCCACCAGTTCGTCGAAGGTGCCGCTCTCGACGATGCGGCCCTCGTGGAAGACCAGGATGCGGTCGGCGTCGCGGATCGTCGCCAGGCGGTGGGCGATCACGAAGGTGGTGCGCCCCTCCATCACCGCTTCCAGCGCGCCCTGGAGCTTGCGCTCGGTGGTGGCGTCGAGCGCGCTCGTCGCCTCGTCGAGGATCAGGACCGGCGGGTTCTTCAGGAGCGCCCGGGCGATCGAGAGCCGCTGGCGCTCGCCGCCGGACAGCGAGCGGCCGCGCTCGCCGATGACCGTGTCGAGACCGTCGGGCTGGCGTGCCATGAACTCGGAGGCCTGGGCGCGCTCGAGCGCGTCGAGCATCTCGGCGTCGGTGGCGTCGGGCCGGCCGACCTGGAGGTTCTCGCGGATCGAGCGGGCAAACAGCATCGGCTCCTGGAACACCACGCCGATGTTGTGGCGCAGCGACGAGAGGCCGATGTCGCGCAGGTCCTCGCCGTCGATGCGGATCGTGCCGGCATCCGGGTCGAAGGCGCGGTGGAGCAGGCCGAGCGTCGTCGACTTGCCCGAGCCGGTGGTGCCGACGAGCGCCACGGTCTCGCCGGCCCGCGCCGAGAACGACACCCCGTCCAGCGCCGGGCGGCGGCCGTCGTAGGAGAAGCGCACGTCCTCGAACGACACGGTGCCGTCGAGCCGCGCCACTGACCTGGCGCCGGGCCGGTCGTGGACGGCCGGCACGGTGTCGAGGATGTCGAAGAACTCCTGCATCTTGGGCGCCTGCAGGAAGAGGCTGTTGACGAAGGCGACGACCTGGTCGAGCCGGGCGACCAGCATGGTGGCGAGGCTCATGAAGGACACCACGTCGCCGACGGTGGCCAGCCCGTGGCCGTGCAGCACGATGCCGGTGACGAAGATCGCCGTCATGGTCAGCGTGGCGGAGGCGCGGGTGGCGACGGAGGCCAGCGCCCACCAGGACAGGACCGGGGTCTGGGCGGCGAGGAGGTCGCGGATGATGCCGTGCATCGCCTCCTTCTCGGCCTTGGCGCGGGTGAAGGACTGGATCACCGCCACATTGCCGAGCGCGTCCGAGGCATGGGCCGCGAGGCCCGAATGATAGGCCTCGACCTCGCCCTGCAGCGTCTCGGTGCGGCGCAGCACGAAGGTGGTGAGGCCGGTGAACACCAGCATCAGGGCGACCAGGATCGAGCCGAGCTGCCAGTTGAGGAACAGCGTCATCGGCAGGAGCACGACGAGGGAGACGAGCGCCGCGCAATGGTCGCGGAAGAAGCCGAGCCAGGTCGCCGCCATGCCGCTCGTCCCCTCCAGCATCGCCTTCAGCACCCGGCCGGAATGGTTGGACGAGTGGAAGGCGAGCGGCAGGTCGAGGACGTGCTCGAAGTAGTTCGCCATCGCCGAAAGGCGGCTGCGATGGGTGAGCCGGTCGGCGTGGAGCGCGATCAGCACGCCGGCCCCGATCGAGAACAGGCCGAAGCCGACCCAGAGGGCGACGAGGCCGAGCAGGCTCGACGTGCCGGCGCCGCCGGCCGGCATGTGGGTGAGCCGGTCGATGATGCGGCCGAACAGCACCGGCTCGGCGAAGGCCGCCACCGCCAGGGCGACGTTGGCGGCGGTCAGCAACGCGCCGAGGCGCAGATCGGAGCCGAGCTGGCCCATGACCCGAACATAGAGCCTGATCAACCGCATGGACGGTGAACCCTGGTGAGATGACCCTGTCCGCGGCCCTGGCCCTCGCCCGCCGCCTGCCCCGCGCGCGGCCTTGTTGTGGCGGCCGTTCGATCGCATGGGGATTCTCTTAACGGGTTCTCGCTGAACGGCGCATGACGGCGCAGGGTCGCGGAGGGGGGACCTTTACGCTTCGTTGAGCCTGTCGGGCGTAATCTGCCGGCCAGGACACACGCGACGTCCGACGATGCGCCCCACGATCGCGGGGGCCGCGCGGCGGCGCATGAAGAGGCCGACCCCAGATGGATATCGCAACCGGCGCCGGCCTCGTCGGCGGCATCGCGGTCGTGTTCGTGCTGATCATGATCGACGGCGGCAACTTCGCCGCCTATTTCGACAAGCACGCGGTGATCGTGATCTTCGGCGGCGCCACCGCCGCCACCATGCTGCGCTTCCCGTTCTCGGTCATCGTCCACGGCGTGCCGATGGGCCTGCGCTACGCCTTCAACATGCGGGCGGTCCGGCCGCGCGACCTGATCGACGAGATCACCAAGATCGCCGACGTGGTCAAGCGCCAGGGCCCGATGGCGCTCGAGAGCCTCGAGATCTCCGATCCGTTCCTGGCGCAGGGCGTGCGCTACATCGCCGACGGCTACGACCGCGAGTTCATCCGCGACACGATGGAACGCGACCGCGACAACTTCCTGATGCATCTCGACGAGGGGTCGAAGGTCTACCGCGCCTTCGGCGACTGCGCGCCGGCCTGGGGCATGATCGGCACGATTCTCGGCATGGTGACGATGTTCGCCAACATGTCGGACCCCTCGAAGCTCGGCCCCGCCATGGCGACCGCGCTGCTGGCCACCCTCTACGGCGCGCTGATCGCCAACATGATCACCCTGCCGATCGCCGACAAGCTGCACGTCAAGCTCGAGGAGGAGGACGTGTCGCGCTCGCTCATCATCGACGGCGTGCTGCTGATCCGCGACGCCAAGAGCGCGTCGCTCGTGCGCGAGATGCTGATCGCCTACCTGCCGCACAATCATCGTGAGGACATGGCCGCCGAGGCGGCCTGACGCACCGCGAGGACGGGGCCGCCGAGGCGGCTCGAGCCACGGGCATTCGCCCTTCGAGGAGACCTGAGCGGTGGCCAGAAAGAAGCGGGGCGGGGCCCATGGCGGTCACGGCTGGTTCGTGACCTTCGCGGACCTGATGGCGCTGTTGATGAGCTTCTTCGTCATGATCGCCGCCTATTCGACCCAGGACCAGAAGAAGCTGCAGGCGGTGGCGGGCTCGATGCGCGACGCCTTCGGCACCAACCGGGAATCGCGCTTCAACGGCATCATCGAGAAGAACGGCCTGCCCTCGGCGACCAAGCTGCGGGACGTCCGCGACATCCCGCCCGAGAAGGCCTCCGACCGGGCCGAGCCGCCGACGGACGACGAGATCCTGGCCGACGGCATCTCGCACCACGGCTACAAGGACGGCTTCGGCCTCGCCATGACCTCCCTGCGCCAGGCATTGCAGGACCTGCCGGAAATCGCCGAACTGTCGAAGAGCATCGTCATCGAGGTCACGGCGCGCGGCCTCGACATCTCGCTCGTCGACCAGGACAACCGCTCGATGTTCCCGGAGGGCTCGACCCGGCCGAACGACCGCACCCGTCAGGTGCTGGAGCGGATCGTGCCGACCCTGCGCCGGCTGCCCAACCGCATCGCGGTGACCGGCTACACCGCCGCTGACCGGCCCGGCCGCCGCTCCGCCGCCCCGCCCTGGGAGCTGTCCGCCGGCCGCGCCGTGAGCGTGCGCGAGATCCTGGCGGGCAACGGCCTGCCCGCCGACCGCTTCGCGTCGGTCTCCGGCAAGGCCGACACCGAGCCGCTGTTTCCCGACAACCCCTACCTGCCGGCCAACCGCCGGGTGACGGTGACGCTGATGAACGAGGCGCCGCCGACCCCGCGGGGGACGGGGTTCCCGTAAGCCGGCCCCGGCCGGGGACGCCCGCGGACATCGCGGCGCGCCCTCCCCTTCCGCCCCCGCTCCCACTCGCGACCGACGAGATGCGCCCGTGACCCCGGACCGCCCCGATCCCACCGCGCCGGCCGCGCTCCTCGACGGGCTCAAGGGCCGCGACTGCCCGGTCTGCGGCACGCCCGAGCGCGGCGCACGCCCGTTCCTGTCGGCCTCGATCGACCCGGCCCGGATCGGCGCGCTGAGCTTCGCCTCGCGCAAGCCGCCGGAATACATGTCGTTCCGCCTCGTGCGCTGCGGCACCTGCGAGACCGTGTACGCCGCCGAGGCGCCGAGCGCCGAGGCCCTGGCGCATGCCTACGGGCAAGCCGGCTACGACAGCGCCGAGGAGGCGCGCTTTGCCGCCCGCACCTATGCCGAGGCCCTGGCGCCGCACCTGCGCCCGGAGCATCGCGGCGGCACCGCCCTCGAGATCGGCGCCGGCAGCGGGATCTTCCTGCGCGACCTGCAGCGGCTGGGCTTTGCCGAGGTGATCGGGGTCGAGCCCTCGCACGCCGCCGCCGAGGCCGCCCCGGCGGACATCCGCCCCCACCTGCGGATCGGGGTGTTCGAACCCGGCGACCACGCCCCCGGCAGCCTGTCCCTGGTCTGCTGCTTCCAGACCCTGGAGCACGTCCCCGATCCCCGCGCCCTGACCCGGGCCGCCTTCGATCTCCTGCGGCCCGGCGGGCTGATCGCCTTCGTCACCCACGACTACCGGGCGCCGATCAACCGACTGCTCGGCCGCCGCTCGCCGATCATCGACATCGAGCACATGCAGCTCTTCTGCCCGGCGAGCCTGGAGCGGCTGCTCGGCGAGGCGGGCTTTGCCGACATCGCCATCCGGGCGATCCGCAACCGCTATCCCCTGCGCTACTGGCTGCGCCTGCTGCCCCTCCCCGGCCCGTTGAAGCCCGCCACCCTCGCCGCCGCGGAGACGCTCGGCCTCGGCGGATTCGGGGTGGCGCTCGACGTCGGTAACCTGTTGAGCGTGGCGCGCAAGCCGGGGTGAGGATCGGACCGGCCGGGCAGTCCCCGTCGACCGGCCTCGGGGCGGCCTACTTCGCCACCAGCAGCGCCCAGTACACCTTGTACTTCGAACCCGGCGCGTAGGCCGTGGCGATGCCCATCCGGGTCGCGCTCGGATCGAGCATCACGGCGTTGTGGGACGGGCTCTCGCGCCAGCCCGAGAACGCCTCGGCCAGCGTGTGGTAGCCGGCCGAGAGGTTGGCGCCGGGCTCGGGGAAGCCCATCCGGGACGCCACGGTCTTGACGATGTCGGCCTGGCTCGGGCGGCCGGCCGCCGCCATGGCGGCGGTCTCGGTCTCGGCCAGGCGCTGCAGGCCGGGATCGAGGGCGAGCGGGGGCAGGCCCTTGTTGCTGCGGTATGCCGCGATCATCTGCTGGGCGGCGCCCGCGTCGATCTGGGCGCCGGTCGCCGCCATCGGCCAGTACAGGCTCGGCCCCGCCCCCGCCGCGCTCGATACCCGCGTCGCCTCGGTCGCCGAGCAGGCGGCGAGGCCGGCCGGGAGGGCGAGGAGGGCGAGGCGCCTCAGCGCGGCGGGGATGGCGGTCACGGCACGGTCTCGGGGGTTCTGCGGCGCTCGGCCTCGGAATCGGGGCGAGCCTCGGGACGGGTCTCGGGGCGGGCGGCGCCGGGCAGGGTCATGCGGGCGATCTGCCCCATGGCGTCCTGCATCGCGTCGAGCCCCTGAACCGTGACGATGCTCGATCCGGGTCCGAGATTGGGGATGAGGCCGCCTTCCGACAAGGTCTTGAACACCGCGAAGTTGAGGTCGCTCTGCACTTTCGCCTGCGAGCCGACGTCGGTGATCATCGCGATCAGCTCGAACTCGAGGAAGGGATCGCCGATCTTGCGGAAGACCACCCGGGGCGGCGGCTCCTTGAGCACGTCGGCATGGGCCTTGGCGCAGCCGACGATCAGCTCGGCGGCGTGGACCGGATCCTGGTTGCGCAGGACGCTGATCGTGATCGTGACCCGCCCGGTACGGTCGCCCCGCACCCGGTTCTTCACCACGCCGGAGATCAGGTTCGAGTTCGGCACGATCACCGCCGAGCGGTCGAAGGTCTGGATCTCGGTCGAGCGCACGCTGATGCGGCGGACATAGCCCTCGTTGTCGCCGATCACCACGAGGTCGCCGACCCGGATCGGCCGCTCCCAGAGCAGCAGCAGGCCCGAGACGAAGTTGTTGACGATCGATTGCAGGCCGAAACCGATACCGACCGACAGGGCGCCGGCCACGATGGTGAGCTTTTCCAGGCTCAGGCCCAGATACGAGAAGGCCAGCGCCAGGGTGAGCAGGAAGCCGACATAGCCGCTCACCGTCGAGATCGAGTTGCGCAGGCCCGGATCGAGGTCGGTGGCCGGCAGGTAGGTGTTCTCCAGCCAGCGCTGGATCGCCTTGGTGATGACGAGGCCCAGCGTGAACAGCCCGATCGCGATGGCGATTGTCGAGAGCGAGATCGTCACCCCGCCGACCGTGAAGCCGAAGAACGCGGCCTGGGCCCAGGTGAACAGGTCGGTCGAATCGACGCCCCAGGAGGCGAGCAGCAGCACGCCGGCGGCGGTGAGGAGCAGCACCCGGACGAAGCCCGAGATCAGCACCGCGATCTGGTTGAGCGAGCGCTTGCGCAGGCCGGTATTGGCCTGGAGCGCCGTGGCGATGCGGGAATCGTCCTGGAGGGTCGAGCTGACCACCGCGTCGACGCTCGAGATCGCCAGGTAGAGCATCGCCGCGGCGATCGCGGTCCACATCAGCTGGTCGATCAGGAACGACGACAGGGCGATGTAGCCGACCAGCGCCGAGGCGCCGATCGCCGCCACCACGATCCAGCCGAGGATGCGCAGGGGGCCGCCGATGCCGGCATTCGATTCGGCCGCGATGTAGGGACCGAGGCAGGCCTCGTCGGCCTCCTCGGCCCGGGCCGCGAACCGGCGCAGGCCCTCGGCCAGCACCACGGCGACCACCGCGGCGAACACCCCCTTGGTGACGATGGTGATCGGCAGGCTGAGCGAGATGCCCTCGTTCAGGCCCTCGATGGTGCGCCCGACCGCGATCACCGAGGCGATGGCGAGGATCAGGCGGTTCAGCCGCTCGGCGGTGGCGTCGGTCATCGCGACGAGGCGCCAGGCCGGGCGGTCGGGCGAGAGCAGCGCGTCGGCCATCGCCTCGACCACCGCCACGAAGGCGAGCGAGGCGACGATCCGGTGGGCGGCGGGCAGGAGGCGCACCGGCAGGAGCTCGGTGACGTCGAGGGTGTAGCCGACGAGGAAGCTGCCGAGCACCGCCGGCACGGCGCCGACGAGGAAGACCCGCCAGGCCGCCATCACCCGGGCGTAGCGGGACGGCTGCGCGTCGGTCGAGGCGCGGTGGCCGACCCGGGGGGCGATGTGGCGCCGCCCGACATAGAGCGCCACCGACACGCCGATCGCGAGCGCCAGCAGGACGAGGTTGAGCGCGGTGCCCCGGCGCTGGACCTGGACGACCGAGTCGTCGAGGGAGGCCTTCAGCGCCCGCAGGTCGCGGCCGTAGTCGCTGGTGGCGCGCAGCCACAGGCTTGGGCTCACCAGGCCGTCGGTGCGCTCGAACAGGGCGCGGGTGAAGGCGGCGCGGCGGCGGTTGCTGATCTGGTCGGTGATCTGGTCGCTCTGGACCAGGAGCGAGCGGGCGAGCCGCAGGGTGTCGTCGATCTCGGCGACGCCGGCCTCGCGCTGGGCCCGCTCCTGGGCGACGTCGGCGCCCTCGGGCTCCTTGGGCTTGGGCCCGAGCTGGGTCAGCCGCTCCTTGGCCGCATCGAGCCGGGGCCCGAGCTGGTCGACGACCTGGCGCAGGCGATCGGCCACCGGCGGGATGCCCTCGCGCAGGAGGGCGAGGTCGTCCTTGTTCAGCTCGCGATGGGTCAGGGCCTGCTCGCGCTGGTCGAGGTCGGCCTTCTCGGCGTCGAGCTGGGCGCGGATCTGCTTGATCTGCTCGGAGATCGGGGTCTGGGGCGGCGGGGCGGCGGGCTTGGCCGCCTCCGCGGGCGCGCCGGGCTGGGCCGCGGCGGGCTGGGCGGGCTTCTCGCCCTTGGTGTCGGCCTTGGCGTCGGCTTTGGCGCCCTGCGCCTGGGTGAGGACGGCCCGCTCCGGTTTCGCCGCGGGGCCCTGCGCAGCCGCGAGCCCGGGGCTCACGAGGAATGCGGCCAGGGCGATCGTCCATCGGCGAAGCTGTCTCATGCCTACTCCTTCTCACCCGCGTCGCGTCGTCGTCCGCCCGCCGCCGCAAGGGCTCCGGGGGCCCGCGCGGGCCGCCCGTCGGCCGGGGCGGCGGGGACGGTTGCCCGCCCCACCTACGTCATCGGGGACGGACGGTCGAACGCGGCGGGCCGGGGGAATCGCGAATCAATGGGGCGAAAATCGGTGCCGGGCGGACCCTGACGCCACGGCATCCGGCACCGCGGCGCGGAGGACGGACCGAGGGAACGGGACGGGCGTTCCCCTGTGGAGCGCGAAACCGGTGGGGCGTGACGAGACGCCCCGACCCGAAACCTTCACAACCCTGTCATGCTGCTATTAGACTAAGCCCCGATGGACACGGCCTTTTCGTTCTGCTGCGAGAGGATGGCGGTGATCGCGCCTCATCGGCAGCCCAGACGGCGCCCGGATCGCATCCCGGGCAGGCTCGACGGCGTGCGCTCCGCGAGCGGCCGCCGCGTCCATCCGCCGTGTCCCCCCACTCTTCCCGACCGGCTCGGAGGGTAGGCGATGGTCCCCATCTCCTCTCCTGGCGAGCACCGCGAGGACCGGCATCGCGCCGGCCCCCTTCGCTGCGGTCGGCCCGTCGCCAGGGCAGGATGATGCTGGATCTTCAAACCCTCGTGCTCAACGCGGATTATCGGCCGCTCTCCTACAATCCGCTCTCGCTGTGGTCGTGGAAGGATGCGTTCACGGCCCTGTTCCTCGACCGCGTCACCCTGGTGGCGAGCTACGACGTCGAGGCGCGCTCCCCCAGCCGCTCCCTGCGGGTGCCGAGCGTGGTGGCGCTCAAGAGCTACGTCGCCATGGCGCGCAGCCCCGCCTTCACGCGCTACAACATCTACCTGCGCGACACGTTCTCGTGCCAGTATTGCGGCCTGCGCCTGCCCTCCGGCGGCCTGACCTTCGACCACGTGGTGCCACGCTCCCGCGGCGGCCTGTCGAGCTGGGAGAACGTCGTCGCGGCCTGCAGCCCGTGCAACCTGCGCAAGGCCAACCGCACCCCCGAGGAGGCCGAGATGCCGCTCCTCAACGAGCCGCGCCGGCCGAGCCGCCACGAGCTGCACCGCCGCCAGCCGGAATTCGACCACCGCCAGTACCACCACACCTGGATCGACTACCTGTACTGGGACAGCGAACTGGAGACCTGAGGCGCGGCGCAGCGGCGGGAGGAGCGCTTCGCGCGGCCCCTCCCGCACGGACACCCTGGCCGCACGGACACCCTGGAGCGAGCGGCCCGGTTTGGGCTACACGCTGGTGGCTTGATCCGCCCCGGCCGCGTCGCGCGGCCCGCCAGCGCCGAAAGCCGCATGCCGCACACGACCGTGACCGACGCGCCCGCAATCCCCGCCTCCACCCGTCGCCGCCGCGACTGGCCGGGGCTCTTCCTGCGTGCCGTCCTCTCGCTGTTCCTCGGATTGCCGCTCGGCGGCGTGCTCTTCGCCCTGACCGGGCTCGGGATCGCGGTCGCGAACGGCGATCCGATCCTGCAGCATCCCTGGCTGCTCGCCTTCCGCACCCTGGCGGCGGCCGTCTCCTATGTCTTCCTGGGGGGCTTCGCCTGGACGCCGGAGGGCGGCTACGCCAGCCTGCACGGCTGGTACGCCGCCGGCGTGGTGCTGGCCTTCGCGCTGATGAGCCGGCCGTGGCGGCGCTTCACGCGGCGGGCGACGCCGGAGGCGTGGCCGCGCCGGGCCTGAACGCCCGCGCTGCGTGATAGTGCCGCGATCGGGGCGCCGGGTTTCGGCGCGGCGGAACGTCGGCAGGGCGAGAAAATTACTCCCCCCGAGCATCCGGGGCCGAGAGCGTCGGGTTGCGCGCCCTCACCCGGAGCCCGATTCATGCATCGCCGCCATCTCCTCGCCGGCTTCGCGTCCGCCACTGCCGCCCTGGCGGTCACCCGCACCGCCGTCGCCCAGCCGGTCGCGGCCGGCGCCATGCCGACCCCTGCCTACCTGGCGATGGCCACCAAGGGCGGCCTCTTCCTCGAGAACACCGCCCGGGACGCCTACGCCAAGACCGGGAACCCGCGGATCAAGCGGTTCGCGCGGGCCGAGGTGACCGAGCAGGTCAACCTCGCCAACAAGATCGACGCGGTCACCGGCGGCAACGTGGCGGTGCCGGTCGGCGGAGGTCTGGCGGGCGGAGGTCTGGCGAGCCCCGGCGGACTCGTCGGCGGCCTGGTGGCGGCGCCCCTCGCGGTGGCGGGCGGCGTGGCCGGGGCCGCGGCCGGAACCGTCGGCGGGGTGCTCGGCGTGCCGGGCCCCGGCGGCGCCCCCGGCGGCATGACCTCGGACGAGCAGAAGGCGCAGATCCTGGGGCAGCTTTCCGGTCTTCAGGGCGGTCCGCAATACGATGCGGCCTTCGTCGACGCCTCGCTCCAGGGCCACCGCGAGGCGCTGGCGCTCCACGGCTCCTACGCCCAGAGCGGAGAGGACCCGGCGCTCCGCCGCATCGCCCGGGGCGCCGTGCCTCTGATCCGGCTGCACATCTCGCAGCTCTCCCAGATGCAGAGGATGATGGGCGGAGCCGCCGAGGGCTGATCGGGCCCGATCCGACGGGCGGCCCGCGCCGGATGCGGCGGGGTCGCCACGAAGCGGACGGCCGACGGCCATTCCGTGACGCGACGCGCGCCGGACACGTCTCGCCAGACGATTGGCGCCCTCGAACACCGTTCGAGGGCGCGTCCGTCGTTCAGTCCTTGAGGGCCTTCTCGATCTCGGTCAGCAGCGCCAGGTGCTCGCGGATCTGGCCGCGGGCGAGCTTGGCGACGCCGAGATTCTCCCGGTCCTTGCCGGAGGTGAGATAGGCCTCCTGGATCTTCAGGAGCGCCTGGTGGCCCTCGATCTGGCCGCGGAGGTACTCGCTGTCGAAGGCTTTGCCGGACTTGGCCTGGTCGAGCTTGTCGAGCATCGCCTTGCCCTTCGGGTCGAGCTGGCCGGTGACCTCGGGCTCGGCCGGGGGCTTCACCTGGCCGCTGGCGACCTGGGCGGGATCGCGCATCGCCTTGAGCACGTCGGCGATGGTCTCCTGCTCGGCGACCTCCATCCGGGCGAACTGCTTGACGTGCGGATCCGTGGCCTTGGTCAGGGCGACGCGGCTCGCCGCCAGGGAGGCCGAGCCGGCCGCCAGGGTGTCGGCGGCGTGCTTGGCCTCGGCTTCGCCCATCCGGGCGCCGGTATTGCCGGTGGCAGCGGCGGTCGGGCCGCCCTGCTGCGCGAAGGCGACCCTCGCCAGGGAGGGGATCGCCACGGCGGATACGATGGCGGAGACGACGAGACGACGATGCATGGAGACACCTCGGGACGCTGAGCGGCAGTAAACACCCGGGGAGTATCGGATGCACGAGCCAACGATCCGGTCCTGGCCCGGTTTCAGCGTGGCCTTCCGCGAATCGCATTCGCCGATGCCGCACGTGACGAAACCGTCACCCTGCGGCGAGGTCCGGGCCACCTGGCTCGACGTATCCTGCGCTCTTCCGCGGGCCGCAGGCGCCCACCGGACGTGTCGTGGCGAGGATCGTGTCATGCGACGCACTGTGACCATCGGGGCTTTGGCGGGACTCTTGAGCGCCGGGATGCTCGACGGCGCCCTGGCGCAGGCGATGGACGGCGCGCGGCCGATCCGGGTCGCCCATGCGGGCGGCGAGGCGGCCGGGCCGGATGGCCGGCGCGGGCCCCGCGGCGAGGACGCGAAGGCCCTCGCGGATGCCCGCGTGGCGGCGCTGCATGCCGGGCTGGCACTCTCCCCGGACCAGGAGAAGCTGTGGCCGCCGGTCGAGGACGCGTTGCGCAACCTCGCGACGCTCGACCGGACGCAGCGCGAGGCCCGGCGCGAGCGCGGGCTTGATCCGGTGGCGAAGGACGCCCCCGACGCGATCCGGGCCCGTGCCGACGCGCTGGGAGCCCGGGCCGAGGCCCTGCGCAAGCTCGCGGACGCCTCGCAGCCGCTCTACGCTACCCTCGACGACGGGCAGAAGCGCCGCGCCGCCCTGCTGAGCCGGCCGATGGGCGGGCATCACCACGGCCCGCACCGTCACCGCCGCGACGACTGATTCCTCCCCGCTCCCGTCCCCGCGTCTCCCACGCCGCCCCGGCTCCGCCGCGGGCGGCGTCGCCGCATGCGCAACATTCAACGCAATCCGCACGCAATCCAGTTGTGCCATACAGGTGGCACGGCGAATCAGGGCGGAGCCTTTTGGGGCGGGGCCTTGGAGGGCCGAGGAGGAAACGCGCCGCGCCGCGCCGGGCTCGCACGGCCGCCCCGGGTCCCGGACGGGCCGGGTCGGACCGAGGAGCAGCCCCGGCGGATCGATCGGCGACCAGCGGGAGGGGCAGATGGCCCGGGAGAGGCAGATGGACAACGTCATCCGTCCGGATTTCCAGCGCGCGACCAGGGCCCGGGACGAGGCTCCGGGGGACGTTCCGCGGGCGGGCCGCACCGGCAGCCCGGCGCAGTACGTCCGGTGCTACGGCGAGATCGGGACCCACGCGGTGTCGCTGGTGCGCGACCGGGCGAGCCCGAAGGGCGACGTCTACCAGGTCGTGATCGACACGCCCGACGGGCAGATCGGCCCGGTCGGCGTCGAGCCGGCGACCCCGGACGGCATGTTCGACGCCGACCGCATCGGCCTCGCGGTGGTGCGCACCCTGGAACTCCTGGCCCGGCGCCCCGGCGACTTCGACGTCGCGTGACGCCTCTGCACGAGGCCTTGTTCTCCGAAGCCCTGTTCCCCGAAACCTTGGCGTGACGCCGACGGCCCGACCCGCGGCCGGCTCGCCCCTCCCCCTCCCCGGCCGAAGACCTCCCGGCATGGACAGCCGGCGCGCGGCCGCGCCATCATGCCGGGGACGGGAACGGGAGCGCGACATGACCGGGACGGCGCGGGACGAGACGCGGGACGAGACCTGGACCTACTTCGAGGGCGCCTGGCATCCGGGCAACGTGCGGATGATGGGGCCGCGCACCCATGCCGCCTGGCTCGCCTCGATGGTGTTCGACGGCGCCCGCGCCTTCGAGGGGGTGACGCCGGACCTCGACCTCCATCTCGCCCGGGTCAACCGCTCGGCCGTGGCGCTCGGCCTCGAGCCGGTGGTGACGCACGAGACCTGGACCGCACTCGTACGCGAGGGCCTGGCGCGGTTCTCGCCCGACGCTGCGCTCTACATCCGGCCGATGTACTGGGCCGAGAGCGGGCTCGGCGGCGCGGTGCGGATCGACCCGGCCTCGACCAGTTGGTGCCTGTGCCTCTACGAGGCGCCGATGCCGCCGCCGACCGGCTTCACCGCCACCCTGTCGCCGTTCCGGCGCCCGACCGCCGATTCCGCGCCCCTCGACGCCAAGGCCGGCTGTCTCTACCCGAACGGCGCCCGGGCGATCGCGGAGGCCGCCTCCCGCGGCTTCGGCAACGCCCTGATGCGCGACGCGCTGGGCAACGTCGCCGAGTTCGCCACCGCCAACGTGATGATGGCCCGCGACGGCGTGGTCTACACGCCGGTGGCCAACGGCACCTTCCTGGCCGGCATCACCCGCGGCCGGGTGATCGCGCTCCTGCGCGAGGCGGGGGTCACCGTGGTCGAGACGACGCTGACGGTCGACGACCTGATGGGCGCCGACGAGGTTTTTTCGGTCGGCAACTACGCCAAGGTGGTGCCGGTCACCGCCCTCGACGACCGGACCTTCCCGCCCGGCCCGCTCTTCGCCAAGGCGCGCGCGCTGTACTGGGCCTTCGCCCACCGGCAATGAACGAGCAACATTAAACCTTGACGCCGGCGCCCGCGCGACCCTTGTGGCGGGCGGGGCAGCCGGAGGGCGTTCGGGACGATGATGGTCGTGCGGTTGGGAGTGGCGTGGGCGACGGTGGCGGCCTTCGCGGTGTTCGGCGGCGGCTGGCTCGGCGGCCTCGACGCCCCCCTGGTGGCGGCCGGGCTGTTCGCCTGGCTGTTCGCCGTCATCCTGTGGTCGGCCTTCGGGGTGGTGCACGAGGCCGAGGAGCTGGCCGACCGCCTGGGCGAGCCCTACGGCACCCTGATCCTGACCCTGTCGATCGTGGTGATCGAGGTGGCACTCGTCGCCGCCGTGATGCTCGGCGCCAAGGCCGCCCCGACGCTCGGGCGCGACACGATGTTCGCCGTCATCATGATCGTGATGAACGGCCTCGTCGGCCTCGGCCTGATCCTCGGCGGCCTGCGTCACCACCGCCAGAACTACAACCTCGACGGCGCGGGCGCCTATCTCGCGGCGATCATCCCGCTCACCACCATCGCGCTCATCATCCCGAACTTCACCACCTCGACCCCCGACGGCTCGCTGACCGTGGTGCAGGCGGTGGCGTTCTCGGTGCTGACGGTGGTGCTCTACGGCATCTTCCTGCTGCTCCAGACCGGGCGCCACAGCGACTTCTTCCTCGACTTCGTCAAGCCGGGCGCCGACGCGCCGGAGGCGCGCGCCGCCCACCCGGATGCCGGCGCGGGCGCGATCCTGCGCCATGCCGGCCTGCTCCTCGTCAGCCTGCTGCCGATCGTGCTCCTGTCGAAGAGCCTGGCGGCGATCCTCGACCACGGCATCAAGGCGCTGGGCGCGCCCTCGGCGCTCGGCGGCGTCATCATCGCCGCCATCGTGTTCACCCCGGAGGGCATCAGCGCCGTCAAGGCGATCCGCCGCGACCAGCTCCAGCGGGCGATCAACCTGTGCCTCGGCGCCGTGACCTCGACGGTCGGCCTCACCGTGCCGGCGGTGCTCGCCATCGGGCTGATCTCGGGCCAGCGGGTGGTGCTGGGCCTCGCCCCGGCCGAGATGGCGGTGCTGGCGATGACGCTGCTTTTGAGCGTCATCACCTTCTCGCGCCAGGGCACCACGGTGCTGGAGGGCGCCGTCCACCTCGTGGTCTTCTTCGCCTACCTGACGCTGATCTTCAGCCCGTGAAAGCCTGCTCGACTTGCAGGATTGATATCTTGGAGGGCCTCCACCTCCCATCCACGACCTCATCCTGAGGTGTTAGTCCATCGAAGATGGACTAACCTCGAAGGAGGGCTCCAGAAGCCGCCGAGATCACTGGATCCCTCCTTCGAGGCTCAGCGATCTTCGATCGCCCGCACCTCAGGATGAGGTCGAGAGCGGGACAAGGCCTGAAGACCAGATCAAACAGGCGCAAGGCAAGCCCGAACGGGCACCGGCGCCGAGGCGCGAGGGTACGAGCCGGTCCGGCGCCGCCCTCAGCGCCGCACCGCCAGGAGGTCGCGGATCTCGGCCAGCAGCTTCACCTCGGCCGGATCCTCCTTCTTGACCTCCTCGCGCCGCTGCAGCTGGTTCATCGCGCGGATCACCACGAACAGCACGAAGGCGACGATCAGGAAGTTCAGCGCCACGGTGATGAACTGGCCGTAGCCGATCACCGCGCCCTGCTTCTTGGCCTCGGCGTAGGCCAGCCCCGTCTGCACCTTCGAGGACAGCGGCAGGTAGTAGTTCGAGAAATCGAGCCCGCCGGTGATCGCGCCCACCGTCGGCATGATCACGTCCTGGACCAGCGAGGTGACGATGGCCCCGAAGGCCGCGCCGATCACCACGCCGACCGCGAGGTCGACGACGTTGCCCCGCAGGGCGAACTTCTTGAATTCCTCGAGCATGCCGGACCGGTCTCCTGCGAGCGGGGGTCTGCCCTGCGCGACACGGCGTCACGCGGGCGGACCGACCGGGATTAAGCTGGAGCGGAAGAGGGCGCCGGGGAGTGTCGCGATGACGGATTGGGATGCGGGCCGCTACCTGACATTCGCCGACGAGCGCACCCGCGCGGCGGCCGACCTGCTGGCGCGGGTGCCGCTGGCCGCGCCCGCCCGGATGGTCGATCTCGGCTGCGGGCCGGGCAACAGCACGGCGCTCCTGGCGGCGCGCTACCCCGGGGCGGCGATCACCGGCCTCGATTCCTCGCCCGCCATGCTGGCCGAGGCGCGCCGGACCCTGCCCGACCTCGCCTTCGTCGAGGCCGACCTCGCCGCCTGGGAGCCGGACGACGCCCCCGACCTGATCTACGCCAACGCGGTGCTGCAATGGCTGCCCGACCACGCCGCCCTGCTCCCGCGCCTCGCGGGGTTCCTGGCGCCGGGCGGCTGCCTCGCGGTGCAGATGCCCGACAACCTCGACGAGCCCTCGCACCGGCTGATGCGGGAGGTGGCCGCCGAGGCGCCGTTCCGCGACGCGCTGGCCGGCGCCGCCGGCGCCCGCACCACGCTGGGCCGCGTGCAGGACTACGACACCTGGCTGTCGCGGGCGGGCTGCAGCGTCGATCTGTGGCGCACCACCTACATCCACCCGCTCCCCGGCCATCGCGGCATCGTCGAGTGGGTGCGCGCGACCGGCCTGCGGCCGTTCCTGTCGCCCCTCGGCCCGGACGAGCAGGCGGCCTACCTCGCCCGCTACGAGGCCGCCCTGCGCGGGGCCTATCCGGCGCAGGAGGACGGGCGGGTGCTGCTGCCGTTCCCGCGGCTCTTCCTGGTGGCGCGGCGGCGCTGAAAGGCGCCGCGCCGGGTTCAGGCCGCCGGCGCGTCCTCGGCCGGACCCGCGGCCGCCTCGGCCTTGAGGCGCCGCCGATACTGGTTGGCGCCGATCGGGATCGCGCAGAGATAGCCGAGGCTCAGGAGCGCCAGGATCTCGAACGGGAAGCTGATCAAGAGCCCGAACGCCGCCACCGTCACGACGAAGATCGGCAGCACGTATTCCCGCGGCACCCGCTTGCCGATGGTCTTGCCCGAGAAGGTCGGCACCGTGGAGATCACCATGAGGGCGATCACCAGCATGTAGATCAGCGCGACCGGCGCCAGGCTCGGCGCCATCTCGAAGCCGAGGAAGTGCAGGTAGAGCGGCAGCATCACGGTCAGCGCGCCGGCCGGAGCCGGCATGCCGACGAAGAAGTTCTTCTTCCATTCCGGCCGGTGGGGATCGTCCAGCATCACGTTGAAGCGGGCGAGCCGCAGCGCCATCGCGATGGCGAAGATCAGGGCGACGATCCAGCCCAGCGACTTCAGGTTGTGCAGCACGAAGCTGTAGAGGATCAGCGCCGGGGCGCAGCCGAAATTGACGAAGTCGGCCAGCGAGTCGAGCTCGGCGCCGAAGCGCGAGGTGCCCTTGAGCAGGCGCGCCACCCGGCCGTCGACCCCGTCGAGCACCGCGGCGGCGATGATCGCGATCACCGCCGGCTCGAACTTGCCCTCGAAGCCGAAGCGCACGGCGGTGAGCCCGAGGCACACCGCCATCAGGGTGATCATGTTGGGGATGATCAGCCGCAACGGCACCGCCTTGAACCGGCGCGACTTTGTCTCGACCGACTTCGAATCGGTCGACTTGGGCTCGTCGGGCTCCGGCGCGAAGGGCGGGAAGAGGTCGTCCATGCGAGGCCTCCCCGTCAGGTGCGCCGGAACTGCCGCACCGGGCCGGTCCCGCGCAGGTCGGCCAGCACGGTCTCGCCCGCCACCGCCTTCTGGCCGAGGCCGACCAGCACCCGCGTGCCCGCCGGCAGGTAGACGTCGACCCGCGAGCCGAAGCGGATCAGGCCGAAGCGGTCGCCGACCGTGAGGTCGTCGCCGGGCTTGACCCAGTCGACGATGCGGCGCGCGACGAGGCCGGCGATCTGCACGACGCCGATCCGCACCGCTTCGCCGTTCTGGCGGGTCTCGATGACGAGGCCGTTGCGCTCGTTGTCCTCGCTCGCCTTGTCGAGCTCGGCGTTGAGGAAGAGGCCCGGGGTGTAGTGGACCTGGTCGATGCGGCCGGTGACCGGCACCCGGTTCACGTGGCAGTCGAACACGTTCATGAACACGGAGATCCGCAGCATCGGCACGGACGGCAGGTCGAGCTCGGAGGGCGGCAGCACGGTGCTGATGAGGTTCACCCGGCCGTCGGCCGGCGAGATCACCAGCCCGTCGCCGACCGGCACGATCCGCTCGGGATCGCGGAAGAAGTAGCAGACCCACAGGGTCAGCAGCAGGAAGATCCAGCCGAGGAACTGCACGAAGGTGCCGGCGAGCACCGTCAGCACGATGCCGATCGCGATGAAGGGGTAGCCCTCCTTGTGGATCGGCACCAGCACGCGGCGGATCGTCTCGAACAGGTCGGTCATGGTTCCTCGGGCCAGTCCTCGGGACTTTCGCCGGCCGCGAACGGCCGGTCCAGCGCCCGCGGATGGCAGGCGCGCGGTCCCGCGTCAATCGTTCGAACGACGCGGGACCGCGCGCTTGTCGGCCATCGCCTGGAGGATATTGGAGAAATCGTCGGTCCAGGGCCTCCGCGCCCTGTCCGGGGCGATCCGCTCCCAGGCCGGATCGGCCGCGAGCCCCCCGAGATGCGCGGGATCGCGGGCGAGCACCGCCACCGTGGCCGCGGCACGGAACCGCACCGGGTCGAAGGCGAAGGATTCGCGGGCGACGAAGGTCGACAGGCCGACCTCCGCACCGACCCGGGCGAGGATGCGGGCGAGGTCGAGGTGGCGGTTGGTGATGTGCATCACCAGCACGCCGTCCGCCGCGAGCTTGGCACGATAGAGCGCCAGGGCCTCCCGGGTGAGCAGGTGGGCCGGGATCGCGTCGGACGAGAAGGCGTCGATCACCAGGAGCCCGAGCCCGCCCGGATTCTCGCCGCCCGGCGCTTCGGCGAGGGTCAGGCGGGCATCGCCCAGCACCACCGGCATGTCGGGGCCGCAGGCCGACAGGAACCGGAACTTGTCGGGGTCGCGGGCGATGCGGGCCACCGCCGGGTCGATCTCGTAGAAGCGCCAGGCCTCGTCCCCGGCCCGGTGGCAGGCGAGGCTGCCGGTCCCGAGCCCGACTACCGCGACGGCGCCGAGCGAACCGCCCCGCGCCGCCCGCGCGCTCCGGACCGCCGTGCCGAGCGCTCCTTCCGGCGTGTAGTAGACGAGGGGCTCCGGCGGTCCATCCGCGGAGACGCCCGCGGGCTTCGCGACCCGCATCGCTCCGTGGATCGTGGTGCCGTGCATGAGCAGGCGCATCGTCCCGTCCGGCGTCTCGACGATGCGGTGGATGCCGAAGAACGAGCGCACGCTCACCGCCGCATCCGCCCGCATCGCCGCAAGGCCGGCCGTGAGGGCGAGCAATGCCGCCACGGCGAGGCGGTGCGGATCGCGCCAGCTCGCCGCCAGGAGGCCCGCCCCCGCGAGGGCGAGGAGCTGCGGCAGGGCGGGAGCATCGAGAAGCCGCCCGGCCAGGACCATGAGGACCGCCGCGGCCGTCGCCGCGAGGCCGCCCTGTGACGCCCGGACGAGCGAGGCGCGGCCGCCGGAGGCGAAACCCGGCCGGCAGGCCAGAGCGGCGACGATCAGGAGCGGGTACTCGACCACCCGCGAGAACACGAGCGGCGCGGCCAGCCCGCAGGCGATGCCGCCCAGCACGCCGCCGAGGGAGACGCAGACGTAGAACTCGGTCAGCTGGTCCGGGGCCGGGCGCAGGTGGTAGAGCGTCGCGTGGCCGATCAGGGCGCTGACGAAGAACAGGCCGAGATGGAGCGCGAGCCCGCCCCACAGCCCGAAGCCGACGACGAAGCTCGCCAGCGCGAGGGCGGTGCCCCAGACCTGGAGGCGCAGCAGGATCCCGCCGGGCAGGCCCATGCCGTCCCGGAACGCGATCACGAAGGTGAGGAGGAACAGCGCGAGGGGCGCCACCCAGAGAAGCGGCGCCGCCGCCACGTCGGTCGAGATGTGGGCGGTGACCGAGACCAGGAGGGCGGAGGGGACGAAGGCGAAACCGATCCAGGCCCAGCGCCGGCGCCAGCCCGGTGCCGGAGAGGCTGGGGCATGGGAGACGCGCGGCCCGCCCGCCCCCCGGGCGGCACCGGAGGCGAGGCCCGATCCCAGGATCAGGAGGCCGAGGACGGCGAAGCCCGCGACCCACACCTCGGTCTGCACCCGGAGCGGCATCAGGGGCTCGATCAGGAGCGGATAGGCGAGGAGCGCGGCGAAGGAGCCGACATTCGAGGCGGCGTAGAGGAAGTAGGGATCGCCGGCCCGCGGATGGCCCGAGCGGGCGAACCAGGCCTGGAGCAGCGGGCCGTTCGCCGAGAGGGCGAAGAACGGCAGGCCGACGGCGGTCGCGAAGAGGCCGACGAGCCAGAGCGCCTCGTTCTCCCCTGGCGGCCGGTCGAAGCCCGCGGGCAGGCCGATCGGAAGCGTCAGCCCGGCGACGAGCATCAGCCCGAGATGGACCAGGAGCGCCGCCCGGGTGCCGAGCCGCCGGGCGAGCAGGTGGGCGTAGAGGTAGCCGCCGAGCAGCAGGGCCTGAAAGACCACCAGGGCGACCGACCACGTCGCCGGGCTGCCGCCGAGGCTCGCCAGCACCATCTTGGTGAACATCGGCTGGACCGAGAACAGCAGGAACGCCGACAGGAGCAGCGCCGCTCCGGCGGCCGGCACCTGCGCGCGAACGAGGACCGGGCCGAGGCGGGAGGCGGCTCTCCTCGCGGACGGAATGGCCGAAATGGGCAGGTCGCTCGACATGGGCGGGTCCGTGGGCTCGCCCCCGTTCTCACCCGCCGCCGTTTAAGATGAGGTGCAGGGGAGCGCCGATGCGCGCTCCCCACGTCATGCTATCCCGGACCTCACGACACCGAGGCGGGCTCGGGCGCCTTGGCGAGCGTCCCGGGGATCTCGCTGGGCTCCAGGTGCGTGCGCAGGCTCTCGCCCTCCTGCGATTCCGCGCGCTTGAGCGCCTCGCGGGCGGCCTCCGCCTCGCGCTGGCGGTTCCACATCGCCGCGTAGACCCCGCCCTGGTCCAGCAGCCCCAGATGGGTGCCGCGCTCGGCGATGCGGCCCTGGTCGAGGACGATGATCTCGTCGGCCCCGACCACCGTCGACAGGCGGTGGGCGATGACGAGCGTCGTGCGGCCGCGGCTCACCCGGTCGAGGGCGTCCTGGATCTCGCGCTCGGTGAAGGAATCGAGCGCCGAGGTCGCCTCGTCGAGGACGAGGATCGGCGGCCCCTTCAGGATGGTGCGGGCGATGGCGACGCGCTGCTTCTCGCCGCCCGAGAGCTTCAGGCCGCGCTCGCCCACCGGCGTGTCGTAGCCCTCCGGCAGGGCGGCGATGAAGCGGTCGATCTGGGCCAGCGTCGCCGCCTCGCGCACCTCCGCCTCGGAGGCCTCCCAGCGGCCGTAGCGGACGTTGTAGCCGATCGTGTCGTTGAACAGCACGGTATCCTGCGGCACCATGCCGATCGCGGCGCGCAAACTGTCCTGCTGCACCGCCGCGATGTCCTGCCCGTCGACCGTGATGCGGCCCGCTTGCGGCTCGTAGAACCGGAACAGCAGGCGCGACAGCGTCGACTTGCCGGCCCCCGACGGACCGACGATCGCCACGGTGCGCCCCGCCGGTACCGTGAAGCTGATGCCGCGCAGGATCGGCCGCTCCGGCACGTAGGCGAAGTGCACGTCCTCGAACCGCACCACCGCGTCCGAGACAGCGAGGGGCTGCGCGCCCGGCCGGTCGGCGATCTCCGGGTTGCGGTGCAGGATCTTGAACATGTCGTCGATGTCGATCAGGGCCTGCTTGATCTCGCGATAGATCATGCCCATGAAGTTGAGCGGCATCGACAGCTGCACCAGCATCGTGTTGACGAGCACGAAGCTGCCGATCGTCGCCCGCCCGGCCATGATGTCGCGGGCGGCCAGCCACATCACCACGCCCATGCCGATCGTGAAGATCACCGCCTGGCCCGCGTTGAGCACCGCGAGCGAGACATAGGTCTGGGTCGAGGCCTTCTCGTAGCGGGCCATCGACTGGTCGTAGCGGTCGGTCTCGCGCTTTTCGGCGCCGAAATACTTCACCGTCTCGTAGTTGAGCAGCGAATCGACCGCCTTGGTGTTGGCGTCGGTGTCGGAATCGTTCATCCGCCGGCGGATGGCGATGCGCCATTCCGTGGCCTTGTAGGTGTAGCCGAGATAGGCCGCCACCATGACGAGCACCACCACCGAGTAGAGGATGTCGAACTCGTAGGCAAGCGTGCCGATGACGAGCAGGAACTCGACGATGGTCGGCACCAGCGTCAGCACCATCAGGCGCGACAATTCCTCGATGCCGTTGCGACCGCGCTCGAGCACCCGGGTCAGGCCGCCGGTCTTGCGCTCGAGGTGGAAGCGCAGCGACAGCTGGTGCATGTGCTGGAACGTCTGCAGCGCCAGGCGCCGCACCGCGTGCATCGCCACCTTGGCAAACAGCCCGTCGCGCACCTGCGTCAGCAGCGCCATGGCGATCCGGGTGGCGCCGTAGAGCAGGATCATCAGGGCGGGCGCGGCCCAGATCCCGGTCGGCACCGCGGCCTCCTTGCCGAGGCCGTCCCGGCCGCCCACCACCGCCACCAGGGCGTCGGTCGCCCACTTGAAGGTGAACGGCATCGCCAGGGTGACCACCTTGGCGACGAGCAGGAGACCGAAGGCGATGAAGACGCGCCGCTGCAGGTCGGGCCGGCCGTGGGGCCAGAGATAGGGCCACAGGCGGCGGTAGGTTGCGACGAGGCCGGGCCGCTCGGGCTCGGCCGGAGGGGTCTGTTGACTGGACAAGGGACCGGTTCCGGGCGGGATCGGCGCCGGATATAGGCCAGGACGATCCGGCAAGACAGCGCGTCCGGCGCGGCCCGGACCTGCGGCGGCGGGGTTTCGAGGACGGCCGGGCGGCGGAAACCCGGGCGACACGCCCGCGAAACACGCCTAGAACGCAGGCAACGCGACCGCTCCAACCGCTGCGTCCCTGCCGCGGCGCCCCTGCCTCCTGCCCGCTTCCCGGATCGTCCATGCTGCTCCCGTCACCCCGCGATGTCCGGCGTCCGCGCACCGGGCCGGCCCTGCTGCCCGTGCACGCGCCTCCGTCATGGGGCGGGGAGTCGATGACCGCGGTGCTCGACCGCTGCCTCGGCCGCTGGCGCCGCTACGAGGCGGGCAGCGTCGACATGACGGTGTCGCCCCACGACGACATGCTGGTCGACACGCCGGAGGGCCGGGCGCATTACCGGGCGGTCGGCGTCTCGGCGCTGCGCCTCGCCACCGAGGCGATGCTGCTGACCGGCCGCACCGAGCCGCGGCGCATCCTCGACCTGCCCTGCGGCGGGGGCCGGGTGACGCGCCACCTGGTGAAGTTCTTCCCCGAGGCCGAGGTCTCGGTCGCCGACCTCGATGCCCGCAAGGTGGAGGACGTGGTGGCGCAGTTCGACGTCACCGAGATCGCGAGCAGCAGGGATTTCTCCGCGGCCCTGCCGGGCTCCTACGACCTGATCTTCGTCGGCTCGCTGGTGACCCACTTCGACGCGCCGCTCTTCGCCCGGGCGGTGAACGTGATGATCGACGCGCTGGCGCCCGGCGGCGTGCTGATCCTGACCTCGGCCGGGCGCAACTGGGCCGCGCTCGCGGGCGTGCAGGACCGCGACGCGGGGCTGGTCCCGTTGCGCTGGTGGCGGGCGGCGCTGTCGCTCGTCGGCGGGAAGAAGCCCTCGCACCGCCTGCGCGTGCTGGAGAGCGACTACGCCCGGCACGGCTTCGGCTACACCGAGGTGCGCAGCTGGACGAAGCTCTACGGCCAGAGCTACGGCGGCAGCTTCGCGGCGCCGTCCTGGCTGATGCGGGTGGTCGAGGAGCGGCCCGACGCCCAGGTGATCGGCCTCAAGGAGCGCGGCTTCGACAACCTGCTCGACGCGACGCTGATCCAGCGGGCCGGCTGAAGGGCGAGGCCGTCAGCCCCGCCCCTCCGGCGCGGGCGCCTGCCCTTGCGGCTGCCCCTGGCCCTGCCGCTGCGTCTCGCCGGGCAGCACGAAGACCTGGCCGGGATAGATCCGGTTCGGGTCGCGGATCTGCGGCTGGTTGGCGTCGAAGATCACCGTGTAGCGCAGGCCGCGGCCGTAGGTCCGGCGGCTGATGCTCCAGAGGTTGTCGCCGCGCACGACCTTGGCGGTGCTGATGCCGGCCACGAACACCGCGCCGGGATCGGCGGGCGGACGATCGGCTTCCGCGACGGGCGCCGGGGCGGCCGGCGGGGCCGAGGCGTCGGGTGCCGCCGGAGACGCCGGCCTGGCCGCCGCGACGGCGGGCGCGTCCGCGGGAGCACGGGAGACCGTCGGCGCCGGAACGGGCGCGGGAAGTAACGGGGCCGGAGCGCTCCTGGCGGCGTCGCCGTTTGAGGAATCGCTCTTGGAGGAGTCGTTCTTGGAAGAATCGTTCTTGGAAGAATCGTTCTTGGAGGAATCGCTTTTGGCGGCGGCGACCTTGCCGGGATCGACCTTGGCGGGCGCGGGTTGGGCCGCCGGAGCCGGGGCCGGCTCGCCGAGGGCCTGGGGCATCGCGAAGGCGGTCTCGGCTCGGGTCTCGACCTTGCCGGAGGCGGGATCCACCTGGTCGACCCGCACCCGGTAGTCGCCGGGCTTGACCCCGCTGCCGATCGTGAAGGCGATGCGGCCGTCCGGCCCGGCCTGGCCGGGGGCCACCAGCGTGTCGTTGAGGTAGAGCCGCAGGGCCGCCTTCGGGGCGCCCCGCGCGGTGACGTAGAGCCGACCACCCGCCTCGGCATCGACGCCGACGACCTTGACCGGCTCGGGCCGGGCCTCCTCCTTCGCCGGACGCTCGGGCGCGCCCTTGCCGATCGGGCCGCCGCTCCTGGCCTCGACCTTCGGCGAGGCCTTCCCCTCGGGCGAGGGATTGGCCGATGATCCGGCCTCTCGAGCGACCTTGGTCTCCTGAGCACCCTTGGTCTCCTGAGCACCCTTGGTCTCCTGGGCACCCTTGGCCTCTTGGTCGACCTTGGCCCCGGACGGTCCGGGCGCGGCCTCGGGCAGCGACAGGACCGCGGTCGGCCGGCCGGGTGCCGTCACGGCGACCAGGGGCTTGGCGCGCCGGTCGGGCGCCACCACCACCACGGCGCTGTCGCGGCCGGTCAGCTGCGTGCCGTCCGGCGCGGTGCTCTGGAGCGTGATCTCGCTGGTTCCGGGCGGCAGGGCCGGCGGCACCAGGGCGAAGTTGCCGGCGGCGTCGGCCGTGGTGCGGGCGAAGGGCCGGCCGTCGCGCATCAGCGCGACCTCGGCCCCGGGCCGGGTGCGTCCGGCGACGACGTTCGACCCGTCGGGCTCCACCCGGACGACGTCGAAGGCCGGGGTGCCCTCCGGCGCCGCGGGCTGCACGGGAGCGGCGGGCGGCGCGGGTGCCGGCAGCGCCGCGACCGGCGCGGGCGTCGAGGCCGGCGGCGGCGCGTCGGGCGAGAGCAGCGAGAACAGGCGCGTGCCGCTCGCCGCGACGCCGATCAGCACGAACCCCGCCACGAGGCCGACAGCCCCGAGGACGAGGCCGCGGCGCAGCTCGGTCGTCGGCCTCCCGCTGGTCATCGCACGCTACTCCCGGTCACGCAGCCTCTCCGCCGATGGGCAGTCCGGGGCGCCGAAGCCCCGCGCGACCTTTCGCCGTCCGGTCGACATGCCGGCGCCATCGACCCCATAGTAACATCAGTGACCGGGCGAGACCACGCGGCGGGCCGGCCCGGCCGGAAACTTGCGTGGGACGCGGCGGCGTAGGGACGGCCGGAGAGCGGCCGCGAACGGTGCGGAGACTCGATGCGGACGGTTTGCGTGTATTGCGGCTCGGGATTCGGCACCGATCCGGTCTTCGAGGCGGCGGCGCGGGCGCTGGGGCGCCACCTGGCGGAGGCCGGCATCGCGCTGGTCTATGGCGGCGGCAATGTCGGGCTGATGGGCACGGTGGCCCGTGCCGTGCTCGACCATGGCGGCCACGTCACCGGCATCATCCCGGACTTCCTCAAATCGCGCGAGCGCATGCTCGACGACGTGCAGGAGACGATCGTCGTCCCCGACATGCACACACGCAAGAAGCTGATGTTCGACCGCTCGGACGCCTTCGTGGCGATGCCGGGCGGCATCGGCACCCTCGAGGAGCTGGTCGAGCAGATGACCTGGTCGCAGCTCGGCCAGCACGCCAAGCCGATCCTGCTGCTCTCGGTAGCCGATTTCTGGGGCCCCTTCCTCGGCCTCCTCGACCACATGCGCCGCACCGGCTTCATCCGCGAGGGCCTCGACCTCAGCTACCTCGTCGCCGAGGTGCCCGAGCAGGTGGTGCCGATGCTGAAAGCCGCGGTCGGCCGGGCCGAGCCGCGTCCGGAGGCCGAGGCGCTGATCGAGGAGAAGTTCTGACGCGATGCCCCGGCTGCGCCCGCGGCCGGGTTCACGTCGCGCGGCGCGACCGGCATCGCCGCAGCGCCGCCAAGAGCCGGGAGGCAGGATCCGGGGTCGCCGTCATGGGATGTCGGCGATGCGGCGCCCGATGCCGCGAACGGCTCGGCGGAGACGAACCCCGGCCGGCTCGTCGGCGAGGATCCGCGCGATCTTTCGCGTGCGCCCCGTGATCATGCATCACCCGATCGATGATGCCGTCGAAATCGATCGCTGCACCCGTGACGATCTGAAGAACGAGAGATCTTCGATTGAGGCATGCCGTATGCGACATGGCATGCTTGGATAAGCCTCAATTATTATTTTGTATTGTATTATTTGAAAAACAGTTTTCTACGCCTTCTGAATATTGACTCGACGCTCACAACAAATCCAATCATAAAACAATCTGTAATGTCGCGCATCCGTGCCGAATGCACGGAGGGAGAGAGCAATTGGCAAGAGAGTCGGATCGCCGCGCCTACGTCAGGGAGCAGATCGAGTTCATCCGCCGAAACAACGACGAGGACGTTCACGAAGTGATCATCAAGGCGGGCCTGCCAGATAGTAACGATCAGCAACTCGTGACCACGGTCGCGCAGGCACTTCAACGGCGCAGCCTGTCGACCTCGCCCCGGGACGTCTTGCCGATCCGGCGGGAGTTGCTGGAGGAGGCATCGAAACGGACCGCAGCGAGGGGACGGCGGGCCAGTGCCGCGCTGAAACGATCCCAGCTGGAGGATCAGAGCCTCGCGGCGCAGGTGGCCCGTCGCACCGAACGTCCGCAGGCCTTGCGGAACCTGCGGGAGCACAATCTCAACGCCATGCGCCCGCTGATGCAATCCGCGGTCATCCAGGACAGCCTCGCCACCGGGTCCGGCCGGGGGCGCAGGCCGGCGGCCCCACAGCCGCGGGCGTTCTGGACGTCCGGCAGCTTCCTGGTCCGCATGAGGGACAAGGAGCTTCCGAAGCTGATCGACGCGGATGCGGCCGAGGGCATCGAGGGAGTCTATCTCAACCGGAAGCTCCTGGTGCCGCCGATGGTGACGCCCAAGCAGCTGCCGCAATCGGTCGAGGACAACAAGGTCAGCGCCTGGGGCATCCGCATGATCGGCGCGCTCGCGGTCTGGGGGGCGTTCGGATGCCGCGGCCAGGGCATCAAGGTCGGCCTTCTCGACACGGGCGTCGACGCTGGCCACCCGGATCTCGCCGGCAAGATCACCGCATGGGCCGAGTTCGACGCCAAGGGCGCGCAGATCGTCAAGTCCACCCCCCACGATCCCGACGGCCACGGGACGCATTGTGCGGGCACGATCGTCGGCGGCAACGCGAGCGGCCGGTGGATCGGCGTGGCGCCGGAGGCCGAGATCGCCGCGGCCCTGGTCATCAGCGGGGCGAAAGGCGGCACGGACGCGCAGGTGCTGGCCGGCATCGACTGGGCGATCGACCAGGGCGTCGACGTGATCAACATGTCGCTCGGCGGCCTGATCTGGGGGCCCGACGTGCCGAGCACCTATACGAGCGCGATTTTGAACGCGCTGCGGGTCGGCATCCCGGTGGTCACAGCGATCGGCAACGAGGGCAGCCAGACCAGCGGATCCCCGGGGAACGACCTGTTCGCCTTCGCGGTCGGCGCGACCGACTACCGGAGCTGGGCCGCCGGCTTCAGCGGCGGCCGGACGCAGGCGATCCGCAAGTCCCCGTTCTTCCCGGTCGACACCCTGCCGCTGGTCTACTCCAAGCCCGACATCTCGGCTCCCGGGGTCGCCGTCCTGTCGGCGGCCCCCAACGGGGAGTGGCGACACCTGAACGGCACCTCAATGGCGGCTCCGCACGTCGCGGGCGCCGTTGCACTTCTCCTGAGCGCGACCGATATCAAGGACACCGTCAAAGATCACGAACGCGCATTCGTCATACAAGATCTCCTGACGGGCTCGGCCGAAGAACTCGGCGAGGCAGGGCAGGATCATCGCTTCGGATTTGGGCGCCTCGATGTCTTGCGGGCGATCGGGTTCGCGAAAGATCTCGGCTATTGACGGAAGGAACCGGGCCGTGATTCAAGGTTTGTTCATCGAACGGGAGCAAAACCGTGTGACGCGCGAAATTTGTTCTCGACGGAGATCGCACATGCAGATGAATTCCGAGGCGATGCCGATCAGTCTGGGCAAGATCCGCTCGGAGGAGTTGCGCGATCACGCCCTGCATTCCGATGTAGAACCAACGACGGTGATCGTTGAAGTCGACTTGCCTGTACCTCAAGTTGCGGCGTCGGGTGGCGGCCGCATGGGCACACAACAGGCACGTTTCAGCATCGTGCCATCCTCCGCAGCCGGCTCGACCATGGAAGCGAAAGTCGCGGAGATCCGGCGCGCCTTGACGGACGCGCTCGGACGGCAGCCGGACAGGTTCCTGGCGTCGTCCCGGTCCTTCATCCTGGATGCGACGGGAAACGAGCTGAGCAGGATCGCCGCGCTTCCGACCGTGCTCGCCATCTGGCCGAACGTGCACCGCTAGAGCGGTGTCCGACGGGACGGATGCCGGATCGTCGGGACATTCCGCGAAATCAAAAACCCGCATCATCGCCCGATCGTACCGCGATCGGGCGATGATGCCGAACGGCCCCTGCTCTCTCACCGGACGAAGGGTGGCGCAGCCCGCGGCGAGTTGCTCCCGCTCCGTGGCACGACCGGGCTTGGGAGGGCGGCTCGGCCGACGAGGCAGCCCCATCCGTGCCTCGGCGCCGGATCCTGGGTACCGATCCAGGGCTGCCATGCGGTCTATCGCCATCATGCCACGATCGCGTCGCCACACGGGCGTCGCTACCCGGGACGCGACCGCATGGTACGGGGGCGGAGCGGAGCAGCCCGCTCGGCGCACGGATCACGAGGAGCGCATCTTGGACACGAAGCCCCCCAACGACATGCTGCCCTACCGCCTGATCACGGGGAAGGACGACGCCAACTTCTGCCGCCGGATCTCGGAGGCGCTGGCGCTCGGCTACCGGCTCCACGGCTCGCCCGCCTGCACCTTCAACGGCACGGACGTGATCGTGGCGCAGGCCGTGGTCTGGCCGTCCGCGGTCGCAGCCGAGGCGCCGGGAGACGCCACCCCGCACGCCTGATGGGGCAAGGGCCGGCCAGGGGCCGGCCGAGCCGGTCTCGGGCTACGGGTTCACCGTCCAGCTCGTCGTCCCGTCCTTGTTGTCCTTCACCGTGACGCCGAGCGCCGTCAGCGCCCCGCGGATCCGGTCGGATTCCGCCCAGTCCTTGCGGGTCCGGGCGTCCTTGCGCTCGGCGATGAGCCGTTCCACCGCCGCCGCGTCGACGCCGGAGGCCGCCACCGCCGCCTGGGCGCGGGCGGACTTCGTCTGCCCGAGGAGCCCGAGCAGGCCGGCGCCGGCCTTGAGCGAGGCCGGGTCGGCGAGGCGGTGGACCTCGCCGAGCGCGGCCGGGGTGTTGAGGTCGTCGAGAAGCGGCTCGAGCACGCTGTCGGGGGTGGGCCCGGGCTCGGCGTCGCCGGCGGCCTCGTACCAGCGGTCGAGGGTGCGGCTCGCCTCCTCGAGGCCGCGCAGGGTCCAGTCGATCGGCTGGCGGTAATGGGTGCGCAGCATGGCGAGGCGCACGACCTCGCCGGGCCAGTCCGCCAGCACCTCGCGCAGCGTCACGAAGTTGCCGAGCGACTTCGACATCTTCTCCCCCTCGACCTGCAGGAAGCCGTTGTGGAGCCAGAGGTTGGCCATCACCGGCGTGCCGAAGCAGCAGCGGGTCTGCGCCACCTCGTTCTCGTGGTGGGGAAACACCAGGTCGATGCCGCCGGCATGGATGTCGAAGGTCTCGCCGAGGTGCTTCCAGGCCATCGCCGAGCACTCGATGTGCCAGCCCGGGCGGCCCGCGACCGCGATCCCGCCGGGCGAGGGCCAGGACGGCTCGCCCGGTTTCGAAGGCTTCCACAGCACGAAGTCGAGGGGCGAGCGCTTGTAGGGCGCCACGTCGACCCGGGCGCCGGCCTCCATCTCGTCGAGGGGACGGCGCGACAGGGCGCCGTAATCGGGCATCGAGGGCACGTCGAACAGCACGTGGTCCTCGGCCACGTAGGCGTGGCCGGCGGCCACCAGCCGGTCGATCAGCGCCGTCATCTCGACGATGTGGTCGGTCGCCCGCGGCTCGATCATCGCGGGCGGGCGGCCCGGCACGTTCACGTCGTCGGGCAGCAGGATGCCGAGACGGCGGATGTCGTCGTGGAACTGTGCCAGCGTCCCGTCGGTCAGCTCGCGGATGGTGATGCCGCGCTCCGCCGCCCGGGCGTTGATCTTGTCGTCCACGTCCGTGACGTTGCGGGCATAGGTCACCGCGTCGGCCCCGTAGAGGTGGCGCAGCAGCCGGAAGAGCAGGTCGAAGACGATCAGCGGCCGGGCGTTGCCGATATGGGCCGCGTCGTAGACGGTCGGGCCGCAGGCATACATCCGCACCCGGCCCGAATCGATCGGCCGGAGCGGCTCCTTGGCCCGGGAGAGCGTGTTGTAGAGGCGCAACAGCGAGGCCATGAAACACCTGCGGGAGGAGAGTGGGCCGGGGCGCCGCGGGACGCGCCGGCCAAGGTTCTAAGTCGTTGCCGGGCCGGGCTTCGGGCCCGGCCGGACCACCCCCGGGACCGCCGCGCCCCGGCGACCGCGGCGGCCGCCTGTTGCACGGGTGAGACGCCCGGGAGCGCCGATCCGGGTTAGCCCAATTCCGTGAGCAATTCGAGAAGGCAGACGCCGCCGGGGCCAAGCCCCGTCCGGACCCTGCGTAATCGTCCCGCTCGCACGATGCGTAGAGAGATTGTTTACCACCCCCGCCCAGTGTCGGGCCGGAGCCGGATGCCGACGGCTCCGTTCAGAAGGTTTGCCCCATGCGTCGCACCCTCGCCGTCCTCAGCGCCCTCGGTGTCCTGGCCGCCGCCCTCCCGGCGCACGCCGCATCGCAGACGCCCGGCGTGGAGAAGACCTTCCTGATCCCCTCGAGCGACGGCTACGGCGTCGCCGAGTGCCTGACCACCGGCGGCGAGTGCGGCCAGGTGGTGGCGGATGCCTGGTGCGAGTCGCAGGGCTACGCCAAGTCGGCCTCCTACGGCATCGCCGCCCAGGACGACTATACCGGCGCGATCGAGGCCGCCCCCGCGGTGAAGCCCTCCGACCGCCCGATCCGGATCACCTGCCGCGACTGATTCTTTTCACAGAGGCGGGCCGCGCGGGGGACGGAAGGCCGGCGACGGGACGCGACGCGGAACACCGATCGGACGATCCTGCGGCATCCGCGGCCCCGGAACGACGCGGTGACCGCGAGCCTCGAAGAGCCTGACATGCGCGCGTCGTCCGGCACCGCCACGATCCGCTGGCACGCCGCCCGGATCGGCCTATCTCGGACCTCGAAGACCGACGGCCGGGACGGCGGAGGGACCGGGGCATGATCCGAAGCATCGTCATCGTCGCGGCCCTGCTGCCGAGCCTGGCGCTCGCCGCTCCGCGGGACCGCGCCCCCGTGGGCCCGCTCGTCCCGGGCCTGCCCGGCTACGATTGCCGGCTCTGGACCCCGTTCGACCACGACGTCGTCGGCCCCTACCCGCGACCGGGCGCCCGCCCGGTGCGGGCCGCGAGCGGCTGGGGCCGCACCGCCTACGGCTACGGCACCGGCGGGGCCTCGGCCTCCGGTGCCGTCGCGTATCCGGTCAACAGCGTGGCCGAATGCGACCTCGGCGCGACGACCCTCGGCCGCGGCGGGCTCGACATCCTGCCGCGCTGACGGCCCGGGCATGCTTTCGACGGTGCGGGATCCGGTTCGTCGGAAGACGACGCGGCCGAACCGGAGATCCGGAGCAGCGCCCGGTCGCAAACGCGATCGGGCGCCGCCCCTCTCTCAGGTGCCCGGCTGGCCGTGCACCGCCTTGTAGAAGAACTCCTTCCACTCCTTCGGCCGGTTCTTCAGCACCCCGGCCTTCGAGAGGTGGTCGGCCTGCAGCATCGTGCCGTAGGGCGTGGTCGAGAAGACGACGCCGGGCTGCTTCATCATCGCGACGAGCTCGTCGGGCTCGAATTTCTCCTTGGTGGCGGCCAGGTAGAGCGTGGCCGCCTTCTTCGGGTCGTCGCGAATCAGCGCGTTGGCCTCGTCGATCGCGGCGAGCACCGCGGCGGTGGTCTTCGGGTTCTGTTCCATGAACTTGCCGCGGCCGAACACGATGGCGTTGCTCAAGGGACCGCCGACCACGTCGTAGGAGTTGAGCACGACGTGGATCTTCGGGTCCTTCAGCTCGATCTGCTGGTAGGGCGGCAGCGAGAAGTGGCTGTTGACCTCGCTGGTGCCGCCCAACAGCGCGCCGACCGCGTCGGGATGGCCGAGCTGGATCGTGATCGGGTCGAGCTTGTTGCGGCCGGCCTCGCCGAACTGGCGCTCGGCAGCGATCTGCAGCATCACGGCCTGGGCCGAGACCTTCACGGTCGGCACCGCGATCCGGTCCTTGGCCGAGAAGTCGGCCAGCGTCTTCACCGCCGGGTTGCGGGTGACGAGCAGCATCGGCGCGCCGGCCGAGGCGGCGAGCCCCTTCACCTCGCCGCGGGTGCGGTCCCAGGCGAGCAGCAGGTTGGTGGCGCCGCTGGTGACGAAATCGACGTTGCCGGAAATCAGCGCGTCGACCGAGGCGCCACCGCTCGTCAGCGTGACCCAGCTCACCTTCACGTCGCCGAGGCCGGCGGCCGCGACGTGCTTCTCGACCAGGCGCTGCTGCTCGGCCAGCACCATCGGCATGTAGATCAGGCCGGGCTGGCGGGTAAAGCGGACCTCTCCGGTCTCGGCCTTCGCGGCGGGGGCGGCGAGGCCGAGCGCGACGGCCAGCGCGCCGACGGCGCGCCTGAGGAACGGCATGGGCGAATGCTCCCTGGTTCTCGGCCCGTGTCCGGGCGCCGCAAGTCGGGCGCCCGCCGGAACCGTTCAGGGAGCCAGGGTCTGGAAATACCCCGGAAACGTCAAGCCGTGACGGCGCCGTCAGCAGGGCAATCGCTTCAGCCTCGGTGCGGGTTTGGGCTGCGCGAGGCGGAGGATGGTGGTTCACCTGGGGCTTGGCGTTCTGCGAGGCCCCATGCCGTCATCGCTGTCGATCCTCGACCACTTCTCCGCCCTGGAGGATCCGCGCCAGCATTGGCGGGTGATCTACCCGCTGCCCGAGATCCTGCTGCTGGTGTTGTGCGCCACGCTCTGCGGCATGGACGATTTCGTCGAGATCCGGCTGTGGGGTGACCAGCGCCTGGACTTCCTGCGTCGCTTTCTGCCTTACGCGCGCGGCTTGCCCGCCCACGATACCCTCAACGACGTCATCAACGCGCTCGACGCCGACCTCTTC